>JBJENA010000037.1:0-52381 GCA_051879955.1 Wujia sp. | reverse complement strand
ATCCAGATTGCCGTCTCTATCGTCATAACCAGAACCACCGGCAGAACGACGGAACGCATGGTAAACAGTAACACAAAAAATACCGCAGCGATTGCAAGCAGATTTACCTTTATCATATCTGCCGTGACGGTACATTTAAGATCATAGGTACTCACACCTTCCCCGGCAAGATAATACGCGTCCGGATAATACCGCTGTGCTACCGCCCGTATCTTATCGATCAGCAATGTCGTCTCCTCACCTTCATAATCGGCACACACGGACAGAACCATCCTACTGTAATTCTCCGATTCCAGCTTATCCAACGTCTCCTTATCCAGATATTCATACGGAATCTGCGGTCCTGCCTGTTCTACAAATGCGATGCAACTACTCACTTCCTCCATTTTTTTAAGTTCTGAGAGCATATCGTACTCATTTGCCGTATTGCCTTTCGGAACCATAAGTACATACGAATCATTTTCTCCGAAGGTTTCTTTTATCTTTGATGTATCGTCCCCCATGACAGTTCCCGGACCAAAGATATTCGAGGATCCATAATAATAGCTGTTACTTGTGCTTGCAAGATAAGATGGTATCATGACGACGCAAAAGACAACGGCTAGCGGAGCCGTGATCTTACAGACCAATGTCCCCAGCCGTCTGCAGGACGGAACCAAGGGTCTGTGTTTTGTCTTATCCATAAGCGGACAAAACATCAGGATAAGTCCCGGCATGAAAATAAATACCACAATCAAGCTGATGGCAATCCCCTTTGCCAATGCCATGCCCAGATCCGGTCCAATACCAAACCGCATAAGGCATAATGCCAAAAAACCAATCACCGTTGTGAGTCCGCTCGACAGGATAGAGGTCAGGGATTTTGTCAACGCATGTTTCATAGCATTCTGCGGTACTTTCTCTTCGTGCCTGCATTCTTCAAATCGGTGAATCAAAAAGACAGAATAGTCCAGAGAGACGGCCAACTGCAGGATATTTCCGGCGGCATTCGTCACAAAGGAAATCTCTCCAAAGATGAAATTGCTTCCGGCATTGAGTACTACAGCCACGCCAAGCCCAATCAATACAACCAACGGTTCCATCCATGATGATGTAGTAAGCACCAATATAACCAAGACAAGTCCAACTGCAAAGATGGCAATTTTCCTAATCTCTGATACCGTACTGTTTGTTGCCACAGCTGTACTGACTGCAGCTCCGGTCATCGCGTTTTCCTCCCCTATAATCTGCCTGATATCTGCTACCCCCGACAGAATATATGGCTCGTCAATCGTGACCAAAAACAGTGCGGCATCGTCCTTGTAATAGGTATCTACAACCTCCTTATCCATCATCTCCAAAGGACTTGTAACATCCAAAACATCATCCAGCCAGGTAACCTCCAAAACACCCGGTACCTGTACAATTTTTTCTTTATACTCCAGGGCTTCCACAACCGAAACATCCCTGACCATAACTCTCGCGTTCGGAATTCCTGCACCAAACTCTTTTTCCATAACGTCCAGTGCAATTGACGACGCGGCATCTTCCGGCAAATAATCATTCATATCGTAATTCACCGTGATAAACTGCTTACAGATAATGCTTATCACAAATAAGACGGCAAATCCCAACAATATGCGCTTCTTGTGATGAATCACCTGTCCAAAAAAAGTTTCCATAGCGTCCTTCCTTTCCAATTGAACTTTTGGTATTTATTTGACATTTGTAATTTATTGCTATATTATAACTACAGGAGGGCTCTGTGAAGTACACAATATCCCTCTTTTGTAAGATATTTAACAAAACGGGGATTATGTCTCCTAACACAAGAGGAATACAGTTTATGAATGAAAAGAAAACAGATTTAAGAATCTTAAAAACCTACAAATCACTATGTGAAGCTTTCAAGGATTTATTGGTTCACAAGAATTTCGAAGATATAACCGTGAATGAATTATGTGAAAAAGCACTTGTGAGGCGGCCAACTTTTTATAAGCACTTTGCAGATAAGTATGAATTTTTTGCATTTTTTGTCAGGAATATATCGGATGTCTTCTCGAACAATTACAACGAAGCTTCTTACAATGGCTCCTATTATACCTTTATGTTTGAGCAGGCACTTGATTTTTTTGAGGAAAATACAGATCTGGTAAGGAACGCCCAAAACAGCACCGTTTTCTCGAATCTGGTGATGATTTTCTCAGAAGAAATTCAACGGACAATCTATCTTCATATAGCAGAAAACGATGAGAAAGAACAGTTCAAAGAACTGTCCCTCATCATCGCTACAAACTTTATTGCCGGCGGAATTGCCAGGCTCCTCTTATATTACGTCAAAAACCGATCCAACATCTCAAGAGCCGCATTGATGGAAAGCGTAGAGGAGCTATTTACAAAAATAATAAAATAAATACTCTCTAGAGCTTGATTTCCATACACACAAAATCCTTATCAAAGAGATGGCAGGTACCAACAGTCTGAAATCCGAGTGTCCGATATGCGCAAAGCGCTACCACATGTCCCGTTTTCACCAGGATATGCACACTCTTTTTTCCCTGTGCCCTTAATACATCAAACACATAGTGCATCATCTCTTTTGCAATTCCCTGATTGTGCAAATCCTTTCTCACACAGAGCCTTGCAAGCTCAGCCCACGGTGCAAGGTCCTCATTCCAACAGGTAAGCGCATCAACTTCCTCGTCCTCATCGATAGAAATCACTGCCAATATCTCTCCTGTTTCATCCTTCATGGCAAACAATGCATCCCGTTTCAAATCAAAATCAATCGTGTCCATATTTGGATAATTCTCGTCCCAATCTGCCGGTCCATACAGCATGGTTTGATACAGAGCCTGTATCGCTTCCCGGTCAGAAAAAGTCGCCGGACCAATCTGTCTCATAGCTTTTATCCTTTCTGGTTCCTACTCCCTACCTTCTGGAAGCGGTTTAATAATATTCTTATATACCATACAAAGACATGTCACAGATACGATGCACGACATAATCTCCGCAATCGGGAATGCCCACCAGACAGCATCGACACCGCCCACCTTTGCAAGGATGTATGCTGCCGGAATCAGCACAACCAGCTGTCTCATAATGGAAACCACCAAGCTGTAGGTTGCCTTTCCGAGTGCCTGAAATACGGTTCCTGCAATGATACAAAACCATGCAATCAGGAAATGTAATGCAATTACACGCAACGCATGCTCACCAATTGCCAGCATATCTGCGGATGCCTCAAACATACCAAGAAGCTTATCCGGAATCAGCTCGAATCCGGCAAATCCAATCATCAACATGCAAAATGCAACAAGCATACTAAGCTTAATCGTCTTAATCATTCTCTTCTTTTGCTGTGCACCGTAGCTATATGCAATAATCGGTGTGATACCATTGTTCAAGCCAAATACCGGCATGAAGAAGAAGCTCTGAAGCTTAAAATACACACCAAATACCGCTGTTGCAGTAGATGAAAATCCAATCAAAATCTTATTCATACTATAGGTCATGACCGAACCAATCGACTGCATGATAATCGAAGGCACTCCAATCGCATAAATCTTTCCGATGATTTGACCATCCGGTCTGAACTTCTTAAATGAAACCTTGACTTCGTCATTGACTTTCAGGTTACATACCATAGCTACCACACCGGCTACACACTGACCGATTACCGTCGCAATTGCCGCACCTGCAACCCCAAGCTTTGGCAGACCAAGCCAACCAAAAATCAAAATCGGATCCAGGATGAGATTGGTCAATGCTCCACTGAGCTGTGAAAGCATACTAAAGAAGGTCTTTCCGGTAGAAGTAAGCAGTCTCTCAAAGAAGAACTGCATAAAGATACCAAATGAAAAAATCATGACGATGCCCAGGTAATCCACACCCAGAGACATGATTTCCGGGTCCGCGCTTTTAAGCTGTCCCGCATAAAATGGCTTCACAACCGTAAATCCCAGTATCAAAAACAATAGATAGCTTAACAAATACAAGAACCCACCATTGGCAGCTGTCTTATTTGCCTTTTCAAAATCTTTCTCACCCAGAGACTTTGAAATAATCGCATTGAGTCCGACGCCTGTCCCGGCACCAACTGCAATAATCAACGTCTGCAATGGAAACGCAAGGGAAACTGCGGAAAGCGCATTTTCAGAGATCTTTGCTACGAATATACTATCCACAATATTGTACAATGCCTGAACAAGCATGGATATCATCATAGGTAATGACATATTAAACACCAGTTTATTTATTGGCATCACACCCATTTTGTTTTCTGTTACCTGTTCATTTGTCTGTGTACTCATTTTTTACCTCTTTCTGCCTATGTATTTCCAAATGGATATTATACGAAAAAGAAATGATAAGTCAACCAAAAAATATACAATATTTACTATACTGTACCGACTTTTGCAATTATTTCTCTACGCTTGTAAATACATCCGCAACCTCTGTAATCGTCATATACGCTTCGGGATCAATCGTATGGACAATCGTCCGCATCCGGGAAATCTGAAAACGGTTCACGATAAAATATACAACGGTCTTCTCCGTCTGTGAATAACCACCCTTCGCCGGCATCATCGTAGCCCCGGTTTCAAACGCCTCCATCAATGCTGCTGCCACAGGCTCCGCTTTTTCTGTAATAATCATGACGCCCTTCGAGCGGTCCAGACCTTCTACGATAAAGTCAATCGTTTTGAGTGCCGCCATATACGTGACAATGGAATACAGTGGCAGAATCCAGCTTTGCATGACGAACCCACAACAGATATAGAGCAGGACATTGTAAATCATCACAAAGGTACCAACTGTCATACCAAGCTTTTTTGCAAAGATGACAGACATAACCTCAATACCATCGATGGCTCCGCCAAACCGAATGGTACAACCACTTCCCACACCGGAAATCATACCACCGAATAATGCACACAAAAGCAAATCATTTCCTGCCAAAGGAGACGCAATCGATACATCAATCGGAAGCACATCCGTGATTAACCATGCACACAGAGAATATGTACACACTGTAAACAAAGAATATACGGTGAATGCGACACCCTGCTTTTTCAAGCCGTAGAGAAACAGCGGAACATTTAACAAAATCAAAAACACTGAAAGCGAAAATGCATCCGGTGTAATCTGCGCCAATAGCATGGATGTCCCGGATATGCCACTGTCATAGAGCTTGACCGGTGCCAAAAACACTGTCACACCAAATGCATTGATACATCCAGCAATGAATAACACGATAAAATTCTTCCAATTCATCTGTAAAAACCCCCTTCATAATGTTTTTTCTATCATATCACAAATATACAAAACAACACAAATAAACGTCCATGATTTTGTTCATACACCTTATTTCCTTACAGTACATATAATATAAGGCTATACAAAAAATATGAAAGGAAACGAAACACGTGGTAGAAAACTATATCACCCTATCTTTGGAAACCCATTTATTCTTCGCCAGGATTATGAAGGAACACGCACTTTTTCTGGAGGCAGGTTTCCCCTGCAAAGACAGTGACTGGATTCAAAAATCCGAGTTTTTCAGACAACAATTTGAAAAACTGTTGCTGGATGTTGTCAAAATCAGTGACGGTAAAATCAACCATCAGATCCTGAAATCTAACGAACTGGTAACAGAATTTACCATTCCCGCGGAAAATCGTACCCAACACTTAAGTGGAATTCCAATCAACTCGGATATTTCGAGAATGGAGTCAAAGCTTTGCTCCGGAATGTGTCGGGAAAATCGGAGGGAAATGATGCAGATGATACACTGCATAAATAAAAGAGCACTCCAGCTCTTAGATGGGCTCATAGATTTTAAAGAGAGCATCTTAAGACATGTGGAGACCTGCAAACTGTTTTCCTTCAATTATCCGCTTCTTATCCAGCATATACTGCGGGAAGCAAGACTATATCGTTGCACCATTGAGAACCTGATGCAAAACAGACAGGTTTCCTATCAAGGGCTCTGGGGAACCGAAGAGTTCTGGAATCAGATTATGATGGAACATGCCCTGTTTATCCGGGGGCTGCTGGATCCTTCGGAAGAAGTACTCATTGACACTGCCGATGAATTTTCCAAGGATTACAAGAGACTTCTGGAGATGGCAAAACAGCAGGACTGCGCTGCCATGCAGAAAATGACCACTGCCTCATTGGAGGAAACACTCAAGTACCGTGACTTTAAAGCTGCCGGAACAAAAGGGATATTGAACTGCGACATTTCATCATTGATTCTCCCGTTGCTTGCTGACCATGTTCTGCGAGAGGCCAATCATTATATCCGCATCTTAAAATGCGCACATATGAGGAAGGAGGATGACTAAATGGAGCTATCCCATTATCCGTGCCCAAATAAAACCAGACACTACGAAATTGAAGCAATCCAGATTCCCATCGTCTACAACAAATATGGCGACCATGACCCGAATGGCCTGCTATATGTGTTAAAACAAGATGCGGACCGAATCCGGAAAAAGGCAATCGAACTCTTTGAACAGGAGATTCCGCAGCCCTGCGACGAAGTCGTACCATTGGTTATCCGTGCAAATGTAGGAGAACGGATTGTCATTTCCTTCTCCCACTCTCTGAACAGACCATTATCCATCCATGTTCAGGGTCTGGATTACGACGTGCAAACATCAGACGGAGCATATGTTGGATATAACAAAGACACTACTACAAAGCATGCAATTACCTATACGTGGTATGCCAGCCAGGAGGGTGTATTTCTCTTTCATGATATGGGCGACACCTCCAGCAGCGAAAATGGCACCAACTTACATGGTCTGTTTGGTGCCATCATCATCGAAGCCGCAGAATCCACCTGGCTGAATCCGCAAACCGGAGAAGAACTGCAAAGCGGTCTATTCGCTGATATATACAATCCTGCAAAACCTTCCTTCCGCGAGTATGCTGTATTCTTCCACGATGAATTGGAGATGAAAAATAAGGATGGAATGCAGCCAATGGATCCGCACACAGGTCTCCCATCCTCAACAACCGCTATCAGTTACCGCTCTGAGCCTATGAGAAACCGCCTTCCACTCACGGAGGACCATGCGGATTTCGGCGAAGATATTTCTATGAGTTCCTGGGTATATGGAGACCCTGCACCCCCTATTCTGAGAGCATATGTCGGCGATCCGTCCAAAATCAGACTCATTCACGGTGGTATCAAGGAAACGCATGTATTCCATCTGCACAATCATCAATGGCGGTTAGAGGGGACTAATCCGACTTCCACCATCATTGATTCCATAACACTCAGTCCTCAGGAATGCTACACTCTGGACATTCTACACGGCGCCGGCAGCCTGAATGGCACCATCGGAGATGTTATTTTCCATTGCCACCTATATCCGCATTTTCACGAAGGCATGTGGACGCTTTGGCGTATTCATGACAGATTGGAGGACGGAACGGGCATACTGCCTGACGGCACCCCTATCCCGCCCCTTTGTCCGCTTAAGGACCGAGCGATTCCACCAAAGAAGGATGAACTCCATCGCGGATATCCGAATTTTATCAATGGAACCTTTGGGGAACGTCCTTTGCAGCCTCCATTGGGCATATTAAATCCGAATGGAACAAATAAAATAGACCCAACCGCACTGGAACGGGCAAATTTTGTTAATTGCTATGAACCGGGTGCCCTTTACACGGATACCTGTCCCTGTGAGACAGATTGCAACTTGAAAGTGTTCGAACTTGCCGTTGTCCAGGCGAAGGTGACCTACAACTCCTATGGATGGCATGACCCACAGGGCCGGTTTTTCGTTTTAAAAGAGGAACTGGAACGTCATGGCGGTCTGGATGCCTATATCGAGAAGGTGGAAGCAAAGAAAATCACTGTTGAACCACTTGTCATTCGCGCGAATGCCGGTGACTGTGTAGAAATCCGTCTTACCAATCTGCTTCCGGAATACCTGGAAGGAAGTCCCTTCCAGATGCACACACGTACAGATATCGCCGGTTTTCACATCCATCTGGTAAAGTTTGATACCATCGTTTCAGATGGTTCTGCAAATGGCTGGAACAATATTGCAGGAGCCAGACAATATGAAACCCTGATTGAACGATTTTTCCTGAATACAGAGCTCCACACGGTTTTCTTCCATGATCATTTATTTGCCAACTCCCATCAGCAGCATGGGGTATTCGGTGCCCTTATTGTAGAGGAAGCAGGCGCTACCTTCCACAATATTAAAACCGGAAAACCGCTATCATCAGGAACCAAGGCTGTCATAAAACGAAAGGACGGCACAGCATTCCGCGAGTTTGCACTCTTCGTCCATGATTTTTCATTATTGTTTGACAAATCTGGCAATGCGCTCAATCCTCCTGAAATCCCGGGATCCCATGAGGATCCGGGCGTGATGGGCATCAACTATCGGTGTGAGCCAATGCGGGAACGTTTAAAAAATCACAGCGATCCGGCCTATATCTTCAGTTCAATCAAACATGGGGACCCTGCTACCCCAATTCTGGAAACCTATCCGGGAGACGAAATGATCATCCGTCTTTTGGATGGAGCGCACGAAGAACAGCATGCTTTTAACCTGACCGGCATGTCTTGGAAAAAAGAAATTACCAACGTTTATTCTCCGGATGTCGCTTCTCAGACAATCGGCATTTCGGAGGCATTCAACATTCATATCACCTCACGTTACCGTCCGGGCGACTACCTCTACTATTTTGGTGGTATTGATGATGCATGGCTTGGATTATGGGGAATTATCAGAGCCTACAGATGTAGAAACAAAAAGCTAAAGCCAATCTGTAAAGCAAAGGACAGCATCATCCCACTGCCGCCATGCCCTGCCCACGATGCCGTGATCAGGCGATATGAAATCGCTGCAATCCAAAGAAACATTCCATATAACAGCCATGGCGACCATGATCCCGACGGACTTATGTTTGTACCCCTTGAGGATGTCAAAAATGCCACGCAGAAAAACTATCAGCCAAAACCACTGATTCTAAGGGCAAATGTCGGGGACTGGATTGAGATTACACTGCACAATCTGTTTGATGCCAATCACCCAATCCAGTATTTTGACTATCCACAGGTACCGCTGGATTACGCACACAAACCTTCCATGCGAGTGTCCTTAAATCCTCAATTCCTAAGTTACGATCCGATCTGTGATTCAGGAATCAATGTGGGATACAACTATCATGAACAGACGGTTGGTGTTGGGGAAAGCAAGAAATATTTGTGGTATGCAGACAAAGAATATGGAGCCTGCAATCTTCAATCATTCGGTGACATGCGCAATCACAGATATCATGGTCTGTTTGGTGTCATAATCATTGAGCCCGCCGGTGCCAAATGGTACAAAAGTTTTTCTTTGTGTAAGACGGTCTATGATGAATCGGCTGTAATTACAGCACCCGGTATAGAAAGCTTCCGGGAATGTGTGGTTGTCACACAGAATGGTATCCGTATGCTGGATAAGGATAACCAGCTTGTCAAGACATCCACAGGAGAAGAGGGAGAAGCACCCGACGCAGAAGACACCGGAGAAAAGGGATATAATTACCGCTCAGAACGTTTTGCAAACAGGCTAAAACAAAATCCACAAATTTCCAAGATATTCAGCAGCAAAACACATGGTGACCCAGCCACCCCACTCTTCCGTGTATACTCCGGTGAACGGGTAATCTTCCGTACCGTTATGCCTGCCGATAAACCGCGGAATGTAGGATTCTGCATCCATGGTCACAGTTTAAAGAAACTGCCGGATGACCCACTCTCCAAACCAATTTCTCTTCAAGGTGGTATCAGCATCGGCAATACTTTTAATATGGAATTGAAAAATAGGGACGTATCTCCGGGCGACTATCTCTACCGTTCCGGAAGCTTGAAATGGGACGTTGAATCCGGTATGTGGGGAATTCTCAGAGTACTCAGGAAGGGCATCGTCTGCAAGTGCAGGAACCTGTATCATTCTTGCACTTGCAAATGGAGTAAAAACCAACAAATGGCCGATAAGGATAAAATCTAACCATACCTGCCACACAGCACTCGTCAATATAAAAAATATTGACGGGTGCTGAACCATCTGTTACTTACTGCAAGTTGTCGATAAGTTCCTTCATGACGGCATATTCCGGCATGTTCATTACCTGCGTGATATCTTCCGGCACACCCTTTACCTGAAAATCTTCAATTACCGCAGCATCATAGTTATTGGAGCGAAAACCATGTTTTTTCCATGCAAGCTTTTGGATTTTTTCATCTAACATGGCATCCATTCCAAGTTTTCCATTTTTATCAAGTGCTATATATACATGGGTAGACCATACGGTCGGTGATGGGTAAATGATCAAAATATCATCTTTTATCTTCGCGTATTCTTTCGGCATTTGTGCTGCATATTCCAAAAGCTGGTTTTCATAGCCTGCAATAATGGGTTTTGCACCCACGCCCATCCGCAGAAACTGATTGAATAAATCCGAGGAAGAAGTTTCCATGTAGCCAAGCCGTGAAAAAATCTTACGAAGATCCGGCAGGACAGTTTGAACATCTCCCGCCGTCACGGTTTTCCCATCGTTTAGTACATTAGCCAGCAATGCAACAAACATGTTACCGGAATTGGAACGTGCCGGATCCGTAGTATCGATGGAAACAGAGCCATACAATTCCTTCAACCCCAAATCACTCCACTGAGTATTCGTAAGAATTAACTCCGTCATTTTTGCCATGTCAGCATAATATACATGATTCTCAACACGAACCACACCCCGGTCGATCAACGCATCCACAACCGGCTTATGAGAATAAAGAACGATTGGTGTATTAAATATGATTTCATCTGAAAGTGCATTCCCGTGAATATCCTTGTAATATTCCAGAGCCGTCTGGCTGGAAGGAAACAGATAATCCCTTCCACTCAGGTCTGCCGTCACCATGTCCAGGGAACCTGCACGCGAATAATCAAATTCTACCTGATACTCCTTTTTTAATATCTTCTGAACTTCTTCATCCTCAAAGAGTCCTATCTTTTCACCGCCCAGGTATCCGTTTATGCGGATGCTTGTGGTATGATTCTGATACAGATAATATCCGCTTCCTGCAAGAATAACCAGCAGAAGCACGAAAAATCCAGCTAATTTTGATTTCATTGCATTATTTCTCCATCTTCATTGTATGTTCCAGCAGACGCATCTCGGCATCCATATCATACATCTCGTTGCTCATCAACTTTTCAAACTGATTATCAAAAGCAACTTTTAATGTCTTCAATGCATCCATGGTATTCCTTTTTAATTCCTTTACTTCTTCCGTTTCCAGCCTTGTATCCTGTATCTCCACATATCTTTTTAGCACAGAGGATGCCATATCCTGATAATAATCAATAAACTGTCCGGCAAGATACATCCTTTCCGGATGATTTTCCAGATACGCAATCATTCGTTCCGCAGTCTGGTTAAGCTCTACCGCTTCCATCCGAAGGGGGATGTCCACAATTCTTGCGGCAGACTCTCTGAGCATCATACAGTCTTTTCTTGCTTCATTCAATTTGCGTTCCAGCTCCATCTCCTCCCGAATGTCCGAAATGCGTATCCCCGAAACAGACCTCTGTGGTCTCACAAGTAACCCCATCCCGGCATAAATTCCTACCGAAAGCAAAGCACAGATTCCGATGTTCCACTTGAAGGCAAACAGCAAAACAAGGAAAATCCCTCCTGCAAGCAGAGCTGAAATAATACTTACGATTGTCTCTTTTTTCTTCAAAGTTAATTGTATCCTTTCACATTACGAAATGCCGAAACCAAATCATCCCTTCCATCAAACACCCTTGCATTGCTAAGTCCTGCCAGTTCATCCAGCTGCTCAGGCTCTGCTGCTGCAAACATAATGGAAAATATCGGAACATCCATATCAAGTCTTTCATACAAATCTGTAAAATCCGCCTTGTCATTATCGTCGGAGGCTCCATCTGTCATAAGAATGATTGCCGGAGTATAATCCTTAACATCATAAGAATCCGCTATCATTTGAAGACCATTTGCTGCTGCCACATACATGTTGGTTCCACCACCCGGTTCCTCCTGCTCCAACTGGTGATACAGATTTTCAAATTCATCTGCGTCCGTATCCTCCAGTACATATATGTTCTTTATGTCCGAATTAAAAGTAATGACGATGTTTACATCCCCCTCCTCAGCCTGCAGAAGATTCTCTTTTGCATTTTCCTGCAAAATAACCTGCGCCATCGCTTTCATCAACTGGTCTGCACCTTCTCCCATCATGCTCCCTGAAAAATCCAGGCAATAAACATTCAAAGACGGCTTGCGAAAACTTGTCTGATAAAGATTCAGCGCCTCAAGCAACACCTTTTCTGAAGGCATGGTAATGGGTGACAAAATTCTGTCAACGTCAATCCCCCATGCTTCCTTAAAGACCGTTCTATTCTCTTCAGAAACACCGTTGTAACCTACCCGTCTCCCGGTTGCCTCAATCTGTTTTTGCACCTCATCCGATAAAAGGTATTCCTGTACCTTGAGATACGCGTCCTCCTTCCTGTCGTCTCCGTGATCCACATAAGCAAGAGGAGAATCAGCA
The DNA here is from genome assembly GCA_051879955.1 of Wujia sp. GTDB lineage: Bacteria > Bacillota > Clostridia > Lachnospirales > Lachnospiraceae > Coprococcus_C. The sequence continues at coordinate 39,804 of JBJENA010000037.1, read as the reverse complement.
AGACATAAACCATCATACGGATAAATTACATATAATGGTTCCCTTCCCTCTTCCACGAGTTTTTTATTTGCATCAATGATAAGACATTCGTAATTCACCATGGCATCCATATCTCCGGCGAGGAACATATCCTTTAACCAGTCTGAACTTCCGGAGCTTCGCTCGACACCGGATAACAAATCCGAAATGTTTTTCTTAAGATTTTCATCGGACAAATCTTCCAGCGTGAGTGCCTCTTTCTTGTCAAGAAGTGCATATAAGAAACCGATATAAGCACTTGCACCGGAATTGGACTGGGTAGCGCTTGTCATGCAGAAGGAGAATTTTTCCTCCCGAATCATTTCCAGAATATCCTTAACCGACACATCCTTTCCGGCTAACCCCGATTCTTCCGCAATAGATTGTTTGATTCCGAACACAACCGGGGTTGTATAAACCGATTCATCATGCTTTACCAGATGTCCTGTATCTCCCAGCGAAATCCAAAGACCGGATGCCGGCCAGACCGCATCATATCCATCTGCTCCCTCCTGTAGGATATGCATGATGTCCACAGAACCTTTATATGTCATCTCTATATTGACACCTGTTTTCTTCTCACATTCCCGAAGAATATCTTCCAGTTCCTTATTTTCCGAGCCTGAAAGAATATGAATCGTCTCCTTCTTTTCAAGGCTATCACATCCTGCCAATCCCAGCACGATGCCAAATGCCACAAGTACAGTCACAAATAATCTCTTGAATTTCAGATTGTTTTTCTTTTTCATGGTTCTTCCCCTTATATTTCGTTCTGTTTTTTTGATTGTAACAGCACAATGTAAAGTCTTCATAAAGCCTATGTAAATTTTGCATAAAACTCAAAAAAAACAAAGCCCTAAAACGAAAGTTTCAGGGCTCATTGCTTCCTATCATATTCATTTTTACAATGCCAGCATATAGTATATGACAATTCCGGCACAAGTACCCTCCACAATTCCGGAAAGTATCGGAAAATCCCGTACATGCTTAAGATCTATCAAAGAAACCACAAAACGAAGCGTCATCAACGAACACGCAACAAAAACACCCAAATGCATCTTGTGCACGACCAGTGTCAAAACGGCAAATGCAATTAGCGCCAACGAATAAAATATACAAGTTATTCGAAATGATGTTGTAATCTTTTTCATTTCTACCTTCCTCAATGTGAACTCTATCATACTCAAAATATAGGTCTATTAAACATACTATGCAATTTGTGAAGAATACAAATCATCGATTGTCAGCAAAACAGCAGTTTCATCTTTCAAAGTGTCAAACCACTGTGTGTAACCCGATAACGAAAACAGAATAAACTTCACTATTTTGTATTTTCCGGATATCAAATCAGCCCTGCGTTTCAAGGTTTCGTAGATTCCTTTATCGATCTTTTCATTTTTGAACTTACATTCACCTACAACCGCTTTTTTATCTATTTCCGATATCCCCACCACATCAATATCAAAAGGTTGTCCCTTTTTCACTCCATTTTCATCCTGAATTGTTTCCGTTCCCCACCAGACACCTACATCCGTCAGAAAACAATCAAACTCTCTCAGAATCCCATGCTGCAAGGTATAGTATCTGCACATATCCTCAAATACAGAGCCCATAAAGGAATGTAACACTGGTTTTACAGCTTTCTGATAATACAGTTCTCCCTGTCCCATCTCTATCACACTCGTTGCTTTTGGTATAAATTCATACCAAAATTTAAACATATGATCTTTTAAAACATATTGTGTTTTCTTCTTATTCTTCTCTTCTGTGATACATTTTTTCTTTTCAACCAATCCTACGTTGATTAGTTTGTCCAGATGATACAGAATCGTTGGCTCTTTCTCTCCAATTTTATTTGCAATGCTATTCACTGTAGTTTCACCAGATGCAATCTGCTCGATGATATTGTTGACCACTGTAATATCCGAAAACTCCTGTGTGATCAAATTTCTCGTCTCATCATATAGATATCCGTCCGTTCGAAAGAATAATCTGACGATATTTTCATCCAGACTTTTTGATGAATCCAACATAGACAGATATTTTGCTACACCACCTGTAATCCCATAGCAAATAGCCTGTTCTTCATGGGAATATCCGGGAACAAACCTAGCCGCATCCAAGTAATCAAATGCGTCTAATTTAATCTGAGAATCGCGTCTTCCAAACAATGGACTCTTTTCACTCAATACCTTTTGTTCCATAAAACTTAAGGAGGAGCCACATAAAATAATTTTCAGCTGCTTATCCTTCCACACTGTATCCATATACTTTTGTAAAATTGAAAGCAAAGCTTCATCCTTCTCTGCCCAATATGGGAGCTCATCAATGACAAGTACAATTTTTTCATCTGTCATATTTTTTTCGATAAAATCGAACACTGCCTCAATTGTACGAAAATGAATATCATCAATGTCCGGAAGAAATAATTCCGTCACTTGCTTGGAGAACAATTCTAAATTTCTGTCTTTTCCCACTTTTGTAGCTGTATAAAAAATAACCTTTTTATCTTTTACAAATTCCGCTATAAGTGTAGATTTACCGATACGTCTACGCCCATATATAACCGTCATTGCCATTCCATCTTTTTCGTAGAAATCTTCTAATGCATGCAACTCTTTTTCTCTACCGATAAACATATAGCCGCCTCCTTTTTATTCAAATCGTTTTTATTAAAATCGATTTGAATAAAGAATATCATAATTTTATTTAATTATCAATTATTATGTATCATTTTTCCTCTCTCATTTCCCCCATAATTTACAAATGTATTTTCCATAAATGCAAGATTCATTCACACATCCAAACTCCCTGCTGTCTTTTGAAACTCTCCGGTTATCCCCCATAACGAATACCATTCCCTCAGGGACATAGGTTCTGTAATCCCAGGACTTATAATCCGGTTCCAAAAGATACGGCTCCTCTAAAAGCTCGTCATTTATATATACATTCCCATCTTTGATCTCGATTGTATCTCCGCCAACAGCAATGATGCGTTTAATGAGAGTCATATTTTCATCTTCGAGAACAAAACCGACCACATCTCCCCTGTGATACTCCTTTACATACGACGAATTCAGACAAAGCGCCCGATCATCGTCATATACAAAAGGCATCATGGACTCCCCGATAATATGAGCCGTTAAAAAAAACTTCGGAAATGGCATGGCAATAATCGTTACCGTTATAAAAAATGCCATGCAGGCACGAGTCTTCTTATTGATCCATTCCATTTTTGATACATCTTCCAATGAAGGCTCCTTAACGCTCTTTTCCATGTCACACCTTCCAATCTTTCGTAAAATATATGTATATTCTATCAGAAATCACAAAGAAAAAGAACCCGTCAGATGGCAATGTCATTTAGATAATGACATTGGTCAATGAACGAGTTCTCTTAGCATCATTCACAGATTTAGTTTTCAGCGCGAAGAACTTCAACTTCTTCCTCAGTAAGATAAGTGATTTCTGTAATATCTTTAGTTGTCATACCTCTTGAAATAAGCTTCTTTGCAATATCAATAGTTTTTGCCTTTTCACATTCTTTTGCATACTTTTTGGCATATTCCTCAGCAAATTCTTCCACTAATGTACACACTTCACTCACCCCGTTTCTGTCTTCCTTAAAATACTGCATTGCCTTGCTTAACTTTGGAAACTTATCATTCTGAAAGGCTTTTTTCTCAAGAAACAAATTAAGCAGCTCGGATTTTTTCAAAGAGAATTTTTTAAACTTATACGCCTGTGGACATTGTGTAAGACATTGAGTTATATATATTTATAGCCTTTCATATTGTCATAAAAATAATTAAGATATTGACAATTACGGTATGACCGTATAATATAATACATAGAAAAAGCAAGCAATTATCCGTTAGACGGTTTCGAGCCTATATTTGGTCGTATATGGCTAATAAATTAAATTTACAAACACAAACTTAACCGCTATTTTGACTCATGGCGGTTATTTTTGTGCATTCTTTTATCTATAAATCGAATCAAGTATGTAGCAATCATGCTACCCACTATCCCGATTAGTAATGCAACTAAAATTTCTATGTTGTCGTCCTCCTTTCGTAATACTTCCTCGAAAGGATATCTATAAGAACAGAGTATCACTACTCTGGAACGACTCACAAACCGCCTTTTACCATCCCATCTAGCCAAAATGAAATGTTGAATAATCGCTTGCATCTATCATTCTACAAAACATCCAAAATATTGTCAATAAAATACACCTATCTACCACAAGTAGAACAGAAATCCGATTTTCGTAATACTTAACTTAATGACAAGGAAACCCCAAAAGGGAAATCGGTGGTAAGTTTTGGGGTTATTTTATCTCCTCTGCTATCTTTCGGACATATTCCGGGGACACAAGGGAGAATACCGCCTGTTCTTTTTCTTCCTCAAAAAGCCTCGAAACCTTTAACACACGTTCCCCCTCCTTTCCTCTTTATTCCCCCTCCCAACCCCCTGCGGGCAACGGTGTTTCCGCAGGGATTCGGGGCTATTGGGGGATGACGGGGATGGCGTACTTACAGGTCGGGCAGTAATAAATAACACACTTTATGTCCCCGCTTGCGTTATCTGTTTTTCCTATCTGAGACAGGTCAACAAACCCATCATTAACCTTTACATCGTGTATAACTTCGTATTTATCGTAATCGACTCTGCACTTCGAATCCTTGCTGTAATAGTCGCACATAGCCGATTCGTAAGCAAGAGTCTGTCCGCCGGATTCATAAGTATTTTCCAGACACTTCACACTGCCCTTGAAACACTTAACAGACCCCATATTCGCATAGGTTTCCGAATGAGTCTTGATTGTCGTATATACCCCACTCTTTACCAAAGCAACCCCGCAGTCCGGGCAGGTCTTTGAGATTCCGACAGTAGCAGTTGATTCTTTCCGGGCAAAAATACAGAATATTACAATCACAAATGAACAAAACAAACAAAACAAAAATAAGTAATTTTCTTTCTTTCTCATAGCGATGCCCTCCTTTAGTTATCTCTTAAAGAATTTTGTTCCAAAATCCGGGGATTGAGTGAAAAATCCCGGCCAGCAAGGAAATCTCATAACTCCGGTTCCCGAAAACGTATCATAGATGTATGCACCAGAAACATCATATGTTCCAAAATACAGATAATTAAACGGAACATATACGAGATCCCCAATCTGCTGTTTACACTTCACACATCGCCTGTAACAGCCAAACTCCAACGGAGAGGAAACGCCTGCAACATCATATCCGTTATTATCCCCGCCTCTGACAACAGGCTGCCATGTTCTCACGTTTCCGGTTGACTTGTCTACAAATGCAGGTTCGTAAACAATCACATGCTCGCATCCTCCCGCAAGGGTGTTTGCGGATGCTTTTAATGTCTTTTCCTGTACGGTTTCCTTTGCACCACAGGTAAGACAGATTTTCTCTTTCTTTGCCGTATATGTGAGCATATCGTCAAGGTAAGCATATTGCCAGGTTCCGACATCATGAGAACACAAGGTAGTTACAGAACCGATTGATTTTGTAGGCGACCCACAGATTTTACATCCTTGATAATCATTATTGTATATGTAATCCGTGTACCCGTTTTCAACCACATACGGCTTACTCCAGTTATGACCGTTCACACAAGACGATGGCTGCTTTGACGGTGTTGCGGTTGGCTTCGGTGTACTCGGATTTACAGTTTTATCCGGTGTTCCCGGTTTTACACCTTCCTCTGTTTTACCGTCCTTTCCGATATACGCAATATTCTTCTCCGAACCATAAATTTCGCTACTTTTTACGCCTCCAAAATTAAGCTTCGGAGATTTACCACTGCGCTTTACAAGAGTCACCTGTATGGCAGCAATCTTGGCATTGTCTTTTCCGATAACACCCGTAGACCTTCCGTTACTTGTCCATGCAAGCCATCCGTAATTTGTCATATACACCCTGTAATATACACTATATGTATCAGCAATCTTGCCGGAAAGACTAATCTTAATTGCCTCTAATTTCTTATTTTTCTGACCACACTTTGTACCATTGCTTTTATTCTTTGCATACCATCCACTGCCCGTCACATACGCATTGTAATTTACTATACTTTGTGTATTGTCGTTTGTGATCCGGACCTCGAACATATCCAACGGTTTGTCCTTCTTCGCTTTTCCGGTTGTTTTTTCCACCTTGTATGTATTTTCCCATGTACCCTTTATGCTGGAACGGTAAGACATCTTTGGTGCTAAAGACTTCTTTGGCACAATCCATAGCTGAATCTGCTTAATGTATTTCTTCTCTCCGATTACGCCTGCCTGCGCACCATTATAGACCCACCCCTGGGATTGCTTTAAGCCGTCAATATATGCCTTGTAACGCACATCATATTTTTTTGCAAGGGCACTGGTTAGCTTGAACTTTACAGCCTCTATCTTTTTCCCCTTTTTTCCTGCTGTTTTTCCGCTTATCCAGCCTGTCCAGTTTTTACTGCCCGCATACCGCACCTTGTAGGAAATTCCATTCTTATTGTTATAAGAGAAATTCACCTTGAAGGTATCCAGATAACGGTTCGTCTTTCCAAGAGTTAAAGTATAATTCCCCTTGCTGTTTATTCCCTTTGGACTTACCGTACTGCTTTTCCCGTTTGTTGTATGGTAAGAGCCGGAAATGGTTGTTTTACTTTTTGCATGGATGTCCGAGGTCATCCCAAGGGATAACACCATGAGCAAAACCATCATAAAACATATCATTCGCTTCTTCATATTCATCTCTCCTTTTCCCGAAAAAATATACATGTATTTTATCAAAATCCTACTATATATCAAATGCCCTGATTCCCTGCTTATACTGCCCCTGCGTTCAAACGATTCATCGCAAAAAGAAAAGCACCAAATCGGTGCTTTCCTGTATATGCTATATAACATATCATTCTCGATGTCATTTTTTTCCGCATTTACTGCTCATAGTTTTCTACACTGCCTCGATACAGTCTCACTGAAATCACATAGGAGATACCATACACGACCGCAGTAATCCCTGCAATCACGCCCATGTGCCAGATTGCCTTGTGGGAGCTTACGTATTCCATTATTTTGGCAAAAATATCTTTCTCCAGAAAGATGGAGATATCGCCATACAATCCATACAATAGAATGATTGTAATAATTGCCAGCAGGAAAAATCCCTTGATCTTCGCACCGGCTTCCTTGCCGTACCGAATCACAAATGGCAGTTCCATCGCCTGCAAACAAAGCTGCAAGCCACACAGCATAGCCATCGCAGTCCACACGGAGGATATCTTCTGATTCTGTATGAGATCACCAAGTGCTGATGTAAGCACACAGACCGCGAGGACCATCCCATGGAGCATAGCTACAACGATATATTTGCTCGTGACCTGTCCCCTTCCAAGCTTCGGCGATGCCATGACAAAGTGATGCCAGACCCTTCGCTCATCTCCGCGGAACATCTCACTATTTAGAATTGAAACCAGCACGAACATGAAATAACAGCACATCACGTTTATCACAGATGCCAGATTGGTATCCGTAAGCATCTCAAACACCAACATGCACACGGACACAATCACCTGCATGACAGCCAAAAAAATCAATGCACCCTTTGCCAGGCGGATGTCCTTGTATAAGAGTCCCTTCATCACTTTTCCCTCCTTCGGTACAGACATGTGGTCACAACAAACCCACACAGGAAGATTACAAGAAATAACACGATGAAGATCGGATATCTCTGTCCTGCAAGCTGTTCCATATCTGACAGATTGTGTATCTTATGGATACCGAAAATCTCCGGATTTGCCTCATTGATTCCCCGAAGAATTACGAGAAGTACCACTAAAAATCCCATCATAGCCATACCCGCTTTATCGAGATTGCGAAACAACAACACCATAATCTGCATGCTGACCGAAAACAATCCGGTTGCAGTCGCACATAGCCACACAATGCCAACCTTTCCTACAGTGAATCTTACATCGAATAACACAGACACCAAAGCCAGATATCCGATGGATAGAACAATGGCGATGAAATTCATGCCAACCATGAGCGCAAACCTTGCGGTCGCAAACCGGATTGGACGAACCGGGGTTGTCAGCCGAAACCGCGCCCATCGGCTGTCTTCTTCCTTTACAGATATCTCTGCGACAACCTCTGATGCAAAACAAAGCATCAGCACCGGAAGGTATTGACAGGCAATCAATGAGAAATCCCACATTACGTTTCTGGCACTGTCTTCCAGCAGACGCAGATTCCCATGCTCAAAGCTGTTCAAAACCAGCAAACACAATCCGGCAAGCACAAATGCCGAAGCAAACGATGCAATCAACGGTTTTTTACCCATGTAAAGTTCTTTGTACAGGAGCCCTCTCAATGTCTTTTGTTTCATTATGACCACTCCTTCTTCGACTGATTGACATAAAACAACATGATCTCTTCGAGGCTGGTAGCCTCTATCATAAGCTGGGGGTATTTCTGTCTCGCTGCTGCCTGGTCACACACCATAACCTCTGCGCCGTATTCATTGACTCTCGCACTGACAAAATCATCCTTGTCCATCTGCTTGTAGTCTTCCAGTGTACATTTGATGACACCGTGCGCTTCCAGAATCTCATCCTTATTTCCGCTTAACAATATCCGTCCTTTGTCGATATATGTCACGCCGTCAGCTATTTTTTCCAAATCACTGGTAATGTGGGAGGACATCAAAATGCTGTTTTCTTCATCCTGAATATACTCCCGGAACACATCCAGCATCTCATTTCGAACCACCGGATCAAGTCCGGTTGTGGCCTCATCCATAATCAGAAGCTTTGCACCATGAGACAGTGCGGTTGCAATCTGAAGCTTCATCTTCATGCCCTTCGAAAACTTACCGATTTTCTTCTTTCTCGGAAGCTGGAACCGGTCCAGATAAGCAAAAAATCTATCCTCATCCCAATGATCATACAATCCTGCAAACAGCCTGCTCAATGCAATTGCATGGAAATTCTCATGAAATGGTATCTCATCAAATACCACTGCGATATCCTCTTTTACCGCTATCTCATCCTTCACGAAATCCTTTCCCAACAGGGTAACACTTCCTGAATCCGCATCTATAATATGTAAGATACTTTTGATGGTGGTCGTCTTACCGGCACCGTTTTGCCCGATGAATCCCATAATCGTACCCTTTGGTACCCGGAAACTCACATGATCCAGCGTGAATCCATCATATTTCTTTGTCAAATCCTTGATTTCGATTGCGTTTTCATAATCTGACATCTCAATTTCCTCCATAAATTAATTCCAGCATCTCCTGCATTTCTTCCAATGTGAGCTGCCCCTGTTTTGCATGCTCACAGGCCTCTGTCAGACAACTTTCCACCTGACGCATCACTTCCTCCCGCAAAAAATCTCTGTTTTGCGCTTTGACAAAACACCCTCTTCCCACGAAGTTATCCAGAAATCCATCCCGCTCCAGTTCCTCATACGCGCGTTTTGTCGTAATCAAACTGATGCGAAGCTGCTGTGCCAGATGCCGCATAGACGGAAGCGCATCTCCGGGCGCCAGTTCGCCACTCATAATCTGTGCCTTAATCTGCGTGACAATCTGCCTGTAAATCGGTTCATTAGAAGAATTGCTCAAAATAATATTCATATCATTACCTCACCCAGGTTATATTGTGTATATACAATATATATAATAATATATACACTTTGTTCTGTCAACCCAAAACTGTTATTAATTTGTCGGAAAAAGCTATTTGTTTCAATTGACATTCTCATGAAACAATCCTATTATATACTTAAAATATTTTAGTTAATTTTTTTTAATTATTTGGATAGGTAACGTTGGTTGACCTATGGAAAGTCGGTGAAACTATGTGTAAAATTCGTAACTTTAATCTCGAGGTACCTATTATTCAGGGCGGTATGGGTGTCGGTGTATCTCTGGGAGGACTTGCCGGTGCGGTTGCCAGACAGGGTGCCATGGGAGTTATCAGCTCGGTCAATGCCGGCTATCGCGAAGAAGATTTCCGGACTCAGCCCTTACAGGCGAATCTGCGTGCATTAAAACAGGAAATCGCCCATGCTTTAAAGCTTTCAGACGGCAATGGCATGGTGGCAGTCAATATCATGGTGGCGGTCAATCATTATGAGGAAACAGTGCAATGTGCGATTGAGTCCGGTGTCCACGCAATCATCTCAGGTGCCGGCCTTGCACTCACACTCCCTTCTCTCGTAGGAGACCGGGATGTTGCTATTGCACCTATCGTATCCAGCGGCAAAGCTGCGCGCGTGATACTAAAGGCGTGGTCCAAAGCCGGAAGACTGCCGGATTTTATCGTCATCGAAGGTCCGCTTGCAGGCGGTCATCTCGGATTCAAAAAGGATGAGATTCTGGAAAACAAGGCACAATCGGTTGACCGGATCCTTGCGGATGTGTTAGCGCAGCTTTCCGTTTATGAGGCGCAAACCGGCAAGAAAATCCCTTGTTTTGTTGCCGGCGGAATCTTCGATGGCTCTGACATGGCACGTGTCATGGCACAAGGTGCAAGCGGTGTGCAGATTGCAACACGTTTTATTGCAACACAAGAATGTGATGCGAGCCCTGCTTATAAGCAAATGATGGTTCAGGCAGATGCAGAGGATGTCGTGATTGTTCCAAGTCCGGTCGGGCTTCCGGGCCGTGCCCTTCGCACACCACTCGTTCAGGCAATAACCAACGGACAAACATTTCCAGCCGCGCAATGCAATCTCTGCCTGAAAGCATGTCCACATGGTGACAAGATTCCATATTGCATCAGCCATGCATTGATTGAAGCCGTAAAGGGCAATATCGAAGAAGGATTGTTCTTCTGCGGCGCCAATGTTGGCCGTATCCATACAATTACAACGGTTGCTGCATTGATATCCGAAATCATGCAGGAGTACGAAGCATACATAAAAAAGGAGGAAGCTATCTGACATGAGACGCATTGTGATTACGGGAATGGGAGCCGTTTCTCCTATCGGAAACAATATCAAAGAAAATATTGAGAGCCTGAAGCAGGCTGTCTGCGGAATCGACCGGATTACCTATTACGATACTACAGACCGAAAGGTAAGTCTTGCGGCGCAAATCAAAAATCTGAATCTGGAAGATCATTTTTCCAAGAAGGATATCAAGCGTATGGACCGTTTCGTAACCCTTGCACTTCTGGCTGCCCGCGAGGCGATGACCGATGCGGGTCTTGTGGATGGAGGTATCAAATATCCTGACAGAATCGGTGTCAGTCTTGCAACCGGTGTCGGGGGCTTAAGTACCATTGAATCGGAACATGCAAAAGGAATGGACAAGGGATTTGACAAAATCTCTCCTTATTTCGTACCGGGTGCCATCACCAATATTGCAGCGGCAAAAATCGCCATCGAATATGGACTCAAAGGATTTTGTAATATCGTTGTCACAGCATGCGCCGGTGGTACCAATGCCATTGGAGAGGCCTACCGTCATATCAAGGGTGGCTACGCCGACGTTATGGTATGTGGCGGCAGCGAAAGCTGTATCACGGAATTTGGAATCGGGGGCTTCACTGCCATCAAAGCATTATCTGAGGCAACCGACATCGAGCGTGCATCGATTCCATTTGACATAGAGCGAAATGGATTTGTCATGGGAGAAGGTGCGGGCATCCTTGTTCTGGAGGAATTGGAACATGCCCGAAACAGAAATGCACATATCTACGCTGAATTAATCGGATATGGGGCAAATTGTGATGCCTATCATGTCACTGCTCCATCTCCGGATGGTTCCGGTGCGGCAGACTGTATGAAGGCGGCACTCGAGGATGCAGGTATTCGCGCACAACAGGTAGACTACATCAATGCTCATGGTACCTCCACCAAGCTCAATGACAGCGGAGAGACAAACGCGGTCAAGCTGGCTTTCGGTGCGCATGCATACAAGCTCGCCATGAGTTCCACCAAATCCATGACCGGACATCTGCTCGGTGCCAGTGGTGCCATCGAGGCAATTTATGCCATTCTCTCCATCACTGAGGGTTATATCCCGCCAACCATCCACTATCGTTGTCCGGACCCTGCATGCGACCTTGATATCGTGCCAAATGAAGGAAGATTCCAGGATGTGAACATCTCCATGTCCAACTCTTTGGGCTTCGGTGGGCACAATGCCAGTCTTCTCTTTCGAAAAATGGACTAGACAGATGGCGTGTCAGATAGTACACTGTTCTCATGTGGTTTAAAAACCAACGAATTCTGAAACAAAAAGGGGTTTTGTTATCATGATTGAAAAGCCTTTTAGCCGTGTATATGAAAAGTTTAAGATTCATTTTTATCAAAGCGTATTTGAAAAGATTCAGAGCCGTGAATTGACGCTGACAACGGTTGAGACCTTTTGCATAGAAATCATCTATGCCTTAGGGCGTCCGACCATATCCGAATTTGCTTCTTATGTACAGATATCCCTGCCGAATGCAGCATACAAGATTAACTCTCTGGTCAAAAAAGGGTATCTTCGAAAGGTCCAGTCTGAGCAGGACAAACGCGAATTTTATCTTGAGGTAACAGACAAGTACATGAATTATCTGAATCTCAGCACGACATATATGCATACCGTCATGCAGCGTATCGAGGAACGCTTCCCACAGGAGCAATTACAAATCCTGCACGATATTCTGGTCACCACAGCCGACGAACTGATGCCGGAAGTAGACCAGTAGACCATTGGGGACGGAGTTTTCTGACTTTTTTACTGTCCCTAATGGTCTTCGAGCTATTCGTTCATCGTCATTACTCATTTTGATATTTTTCATAAGCAATTGTATCAGAATCCAAATCTCCATCAGCGCGACGTAGTTCATAATGAAACTCATGAGTCACTAATTCATATTGCCCTCTCTTGACTCTATGAATCACTTTCTGATCAACTAATTCATTAATATAGGATTCGCTTATATGTCAATATTTATTCGCTTTGATTTATTTTTTATTCGTTTTACAGTAATTTAAAACGAATAATGAAAACACACTTCTATTTTTTTATATAATTCTTTTTATTACATGTCGGAAGTCCTTCTTGATCCCAATCAAAGCCAAAGGCTTTCCATGTATTTGATCCAACCAAAAAGCATCCTGACTGAGCATCTACAATATACCACTTCTTATCAATTTGAACCATATTCCATTGATGACTTGGATTAATTGCCTTACTATTTGCATGGACATAGTAACAAGGAATTCCTGCAGCGTCACATAATGCTTTATATGCTCTTGCATATCCGGAACATTGAGCTTCTCCATAAACCAAAGCACCCCATGCTGTATTGGCCTGATTATATTGCCAGCCATTATATGCATAACCACACGAATATTGCAAATACAAGAAAGCAGTTTCTGCCTTTTCATATGCAGTCATTTTTGAATCAATATAGTTATCTTTAAATGCCTGAGCAACTCTTTGAACATCCAAAAGCTCAGCCTGATTCAAACGTGGCCCGTATACTGATCCAACCTTATAATCACCTTTTACGGTCGGATTCTTTGTGGAAAGATTTATTGGTACATCATTGGTACTTCTAATTGTCTTTCCTTTTACTTTCGCAAACGTTTCTATAAAAAACTGATATTTCTTATTTGGAGTAAGATTTCTTACCGAGTAGGCTGTCATATTCGCCGGAACAGTAGCAATTTTTACCCATTTCTTTCCTTTTTTCTGATAGATAAAATAGCCTTTCGCATAATTGACTTTATTCCATTTCAGAACAACCTCATGATTACTTTTCGCATAACTTCCAAGTGGCAAAACAGAATCCAACCCTATTTTACCTGAGCACGTGTTGGACCATCCGCTCATCTTGCCATCATACTTCATCCTTATTCGATAATAGTATGTAATACCAAATTTTGCTGTATTATCAATAAAGCTGGAACTTTCATATTCGGTACTTGATAAACTCTTACCTTTCCTACCATACAAGTACATGTATACTTTCTTTTTTTCTCCAGATATCTCGGAATACGAATCTGTACCTGTCCAATGATCAACTGTGACTTTATCTATACATTTAAATCCCGTGTTTTTCGATTTGGAACGATAAATATAGTAAGTTGCAAACTCTAGATAAGTTACATTAACATCCAGACTCATCTTGCCATCTGCATACTTTTCAACCCGAATTATTTCCGGGTCTTCCATTTCTGTCTCTGCGTCTGTTTCTTTTGCTGTCACCGTCAAATTACCTATGTTATCATTTGTGAAAAAAAAGATAACACACATAAAGAATACTAATATTTTTTTCATCCTATTCCCCTTTCATTTGTAACAATCTCCATCATTCAATCCAATCTTCATCTTTAATATACATTTCTGGTGGCAAATCACCTCTATATCCAATATTGGTAATCTTAATACGCTGGCTTGGATTACATGAAAGAGTGCATTTATTATTATGAATCAGCGAATCACTCATTAAGTAAATCAATGTAGCCTCAACATCAGAAATTAATTGATACAGCTCTTCATTATTTAAATATTTCGGCTTTACAATCGTTCCAAGCCTAACATCTTTTCTTCCTCTGTAATCATCTGTCCAAAACCACCTGTGACTTTCCAATCTGCTCCCAAAGCTATATATGGTCTTTCCAATGTACAAATTACTTACATTATTTCCAAACTTCCTTGTAATGTAATATATTCCTATATCCTGCATTCTTTCATCCAGCAAAATGTTATCTATATCCATCGGATATGACCATTCAATTGTCACTCTCCTCATTTGCATTTTTCTCCTTCAAATCTTCCAGTATGACCATCTGATGTATTGCAATTTCATTTAATTTTATCATCAGAAAAGACGGACAGAGAGACATGCGTCAAAGTCCGTCTTTTTCATATACATTTTGATTATCTTGGAATGACTAATGTAAAACTAAACCCATAAAATACAGCAAATCAATCCTATTCATTCATCTTCGCAAGCTTTGCTGCCTGATCGGCTGCGATGCAGGCATCGATAATCTCCTGAATATCTCCATTCATAACTTTGTCAAGCTTGTATAAGGTCAATCCGATTCTGTGATCCGTTACTCGTCCCTGAGGGAAGTTGTAGGTACGAATCTTCTCGGAACGGTCTCCGGTTCCAACCTGACTCTTACGAAGGTCTGCCTCGGCGTCATGACGCTTTTGCATCTCGATATCCAAAAGCTTTGCGCGAAGAAGTGCAAATGCCTTTGCCTTGTTTTGTAGCTGTGACTTCTCGGTCTGGCTGTAGATGACAATTCCTGTTGGAATATGCGTCAATCGAACCGCAGAGTCTGTCGTATTGACACACTGTCCACCATTTCCGGATGCACGCATAACGTCAATACGGATTTCATTGTCCGGAATCTCAATCTCATCCATCTCTTCTGCCTCCGGCAGAACAGCGACACTGGCTGTACTGGTGTGGATTCTTCCACCACTTTCTGTCTCCGGTACACGCTGAACACGGTGCACGCCACTTTCATATTTGAGCACTGAATATGCTCCATTTCCGGTTACCATACAGGTCACAGACTTCATACCACCGATTCCGGTTTCTTCCGCTTCCATCAATTCGACCTTCCAACGTCTGCTCTCCGCATAATGGGTATACATACGATAGAGTTCCGCTGCAAACAAAGCCGCCTCGTCTCCGCCGGCACCGGCACGAATCTCCACGATGACGTTTCTTTCATCATTCGGGTCCTTTGGCAACAACAAAATCTTAAGCTCATTCTCACAGGTTGCCACCTGTTCTTTTGCGGCATTCAGCTCTTCCTTGAGCATCTCACGCATCTCATCGTCATTTTCTTCATCCAGCATCATCAAACTATCTTCAATGGTCTGTTTTGCTTCTTTATATTCCTGATATTTTTCTACAATCGGAGCCAGATTCGCCTGTTCCTTCATCAGACGCTTGAATCGCTCCGCATTGCTTGCCACATTTGGATCACTTAATTCATTTTGCAACTCATCCAAACGAGCTACCAAATCCTCTAACTTGTCAAACATAATCGTCCTCCGTTATCCTCTTTTACACTCTCTATCATATCTGGCAATGACAATCCGGTCAAGACCGGCATAATCCTTTTTCAAACTGATATCCATATATCCGGCAGCAAGTAGCCGCTTGCGAACTGCTTCATACTGGTCATACCCTATTTCAAAAACCAGATATCCACCATCGTACAGATAATTTCCTGCTTCCTTGATAATCCGGTCATAAAAATACAACCCATCTTCCTTGCCATCCAGCGCCAGACGAGGTTCAAAGTCCCGGACATCGGGCATCAAATCCGCAATATCTGCCGTTGGAATATATGGTGGATTGGACATGATGATATCATATCTGTCATGAAGATTCTCAAACAAATCGGTCTTCACGACCCGACAGCCTGCCTGCAGGCTCTCGTTGTTGTCCTTCGATACCCGAATCGCAGCATCTGAGATATCTGCCAGCGTAACCTCATCCTTCTCAAAGCCCTGTTCCATGCGCTTCAAACGAAAGCTGATGCCGATACATCCACTTCCGGAGCAAAGATCCAAGGCCTTGCAAGCCCTTGTCTGCTTGCCTTCTATCTCCTCTATGGCTTTGGATACTGTCACACCTTCCACCAAGCCCAGCGCTGTCTCAACCAAAAGCTCTGTTTCCGGTCGTGGAATCAACACCTCCGGTTCCGAATGAAAGCAATATCCCATAAAATCCTGGGTTCCCGTAATGTACTGACATGGCATATGTGTCGCTCTCACACTGATGCAATGCCCGAAGAACAGTTCCTCTTCCTCTGTCGCCTCTTCCATAGAACGCAGAATCAAATCCGAATACGAACATCCCAGGACATGCATGGCAAGCACGCGAACATCACTCTCATATTCCTCTATTCCGGCTTGCAAAAGGTCTTCTCTTGCCTGTGCCATCAACTGTCGCCAAGTCATTTGTTTGCCTCTTCCAAATATTTCCGCCAATCCAAAACGGCCTCTACCGATGCAATCGCAACCTCAACCATATCTGCAGTCGGTTCCTTTGTTGTAAGTCTCTGCAGCCACAATCCCGGTTTGCTCAAGGCATTGGCAAATGCAGAGTCACTTCTACCTGCGAACTTGATAAATTCGTAGGAAATACCTGCAATCAATGGCACCAATAAAACACGCACAACCATGCGCAACCACAGAGTGTCTACCTTCACACACATAAATACCAGAATACTGACTACCATAACAATCAATAAAAAGCTGGTTCCACAACGCTTGTGGAATCTGGATTCCCCAAGGATATTTTCAACCGTCAGTTCCTTGCCATGTTCCAGACAATTAATGGTCTTGTGCTCTGCGCCGTGGTACATAAAGGTACGTTTGATATCTTCCATCTGTGAAATCAAAATCACATACAATAAGAAGATTCCCAATCTTACCACACCTTCTAACAGATTCAAAACAAAGTGGTTGTCTATCACTTTTTCTAACCACGAAGCAATCCACGCCGGAAGCAACATAAACAATCCGGTCGCAAGGACAATCGACATCGCAACCGTGAGTCCCATCATCAAAGATTCTTTCTTCTCATCCTTTGGTTTATCATCTTCCTCTTCTTCATAAAATTCTGCGGAATACAAAAGCGTCTTGGTTCCAATCACCAGTGACTCAACAAAATTGAACACGCCTCGAATCAGCGGTACTCCACATATCTTATGCTTATCTGACATCGCCTGATACTTTTCTGTTTTCACTTCGATTTCCTGATTTGGTTTCCTTACAGCCACTGCATATTTGTCGGTATTCTTCATCATGATACCTTCAATGACCGCCTGTCCACCGATACTGACTCTAGCCAAACTCTCACTTCTTTCTAATACTGAAATAGGCTTGCTACATACCGTAACAAGCCTATTTCATATCCTATTCAATCATTATGCCTGTGTAACACCATACTTACGGTTGAACTTATCAATTCTACCACGAGCCTGAGCAGCCTTCTGCTGACCAGTGTAGAATGAGTGGCACTTGGAACAAATTTCAACGTGGATATCTTCCTTTGTTGAACCTGTTACGAACTCGTTACCACAGTTACAAACAACCTTTGCCTGGTAATACTCTGGATGGATTCCTTCTCTCATTTTTTTCACCTCTTACTTATACTTGCTGCCATGTATTGTAGCATGACAGTCTAAATTTACACTTATCTCCTACAGATAAGCAATCAACAGAAGTCATTCTATCATACACATACATGAATTTCAAGCATTTTTTCGGTTATTTTCGGTTATATGGTAAAATCTTTTTCACCATTTCGACAAACTCCGTATTATTTTTCGTCCGCACAAATAATTTCAATATTTCTTCGGTCATTTCATCCGCCTTCACACCGGCTAATGCCTTGTGAATCATATTCACTGCTTCCTGTTCTTGTGGTGTCAGCAGCAAATCGTCTCTTCTGGTTCCGGATTTTGCAATATCAATCGCCGGGAAGATTCTCTTTTCTGACAGCTTGCGGTCAAGCACAAGTTCCATATTACCGGTTCCCTTGAACTCCTCGAATACCACGTCATCCATACGGCTTCCGGTTTCCACCAACGCTGTTGCAAGAATGGTCAGACTTCCACCTTCGCGCATATTTCTTGCTGCACCAAAGAAACGCTTTGGCATATGAAGGGCTGCCGGATCCAAACCACCGGAAAGCGTTCTACCACTTGGTGGTACTGTCAGATTGTAGGCTCTTGCAAGTCTTGTGATACTGTCAAGCAATACCACTACATCCTTGCCATGCTCAACCAAACGTTTTGCACGTTCAATGACCATCTCTGATACACGTTTGTGATGCTCCGGCAATTCATCAAAGGTCGAATAGATAACCTCAACCTGTTCGCCCTCGATACTCTCTCTGATATCTGTTACTTCCTCCGGACGCTCATCAATCAACAACACAATCAGATGCATGTCCTTGTTTGAAGTACAAATGCTCTTTGCAATCGCCTTGAGCAACGTCGTCTTACCTGCTTTTGGTGGAGATACAATCATACCTCTTTGTCCTTTTCCGATTGGCGAAAGCAAATCTACGATACGAATCGCTACCGGTGCACCCGGTGTATCCAGTTTAATACGTTCATCCGGGAAAATTGGTGTCAATTCCTCAAATGGTTTACGCTTCGCTGCAACAGATGGCATCATGCCATTGACATGACGAAGGAATAACAAAGCGGAAAACTTTTCACCCTGTGTTTTTGTACGAATCGGACCACCGACAATATCTCCCTTTTTCAAAGAGAACTTACGAATCTGAATCGGTGAAAGATAGATATCGCGATCGCCCGGCATATAATTTGCGCTTCGGATAAATCCGTATCCCTCCGGCATAACCTCCAGGATACCATTTGCCTCCATGCCACTATCAAGCTTTGCATTGTATTCCTGTCCGTCAAATACTTGAATATCCGCTTCTCTTGCCTCTCCATCCGGTTCAATATTTCTTTGTTCCTGTACATTACGGTTCTCTGCAGGATTCTGTGGACGATTTGGCTGACGGGTATCCGGACGCACCTTCGCAACCTGACGTTCCTTCTCCTCGGCTGCTTTTTGCTGCGCGACTTCCTTTTTCTTAGCCGCCATCATCTTCTCCATATTTTCCAACAATTCCACCAATTCTGCTTTCTTTAACCCAGAAATGTTACGAATACCTTTCTCTTTGGCATAATCTCGCAATTGTGCCAATGACGCATTTTGAAAATCCATATATACTCCTTTTTCGTTCATGTGTTTGGGATTAATTTTGAATATTGAAATGATAGAATTATAATAGCATATTTTTCCAAAAAGGTAAATAAAAAACCAAAAACAAAATTCGATTTTTCTTGCTTTTTACGACATGAGAGGTTAAAGTAACAGTATGGAAGGATTAATGTTATACAAACTAATAATTTTATATATGCTTGATCGTACAGATTACACTATGACGAATTCTTTACTCTCCGGTTTCGTTGTCGGAAAGGAATATACAAGTGTGTTCAATCTGCACGAAGCACTCAGCGAATTGATTCATGACCAATTTATCTCTACGGATACGATTCGGGATACCATCCACTACAAGATTACTGCCTCCGGCGAGGAAGCACTGTCCTACTTTGAAAATCGTTTGCCTTACGCAATCAAAGAGGATATCCTGGAATATTTGAAATCCGAACGAATCAATGTAAAGAAAGAATCTGAAATCTACGCAGATTATTATTACAATGACTCCAAGTGGTATACGGTTCAATGTATCATCAAGGACCGCAAAGAAACCCTCATGGATTTAAAATTTGACGTCCCGACAAAATCACAAGCCGAAACGATTTGCAACAATTGGCGCAGCAAAAGTTCCGGCATCTATGAATACTTAGTTAATCAACTATGGATGACTCAATAAAGTCCCAAATCTCCTCTTTTCCCTGTTTACTGACAGCGGAAAAGGGGATTATTTTTGTCTCTTTTGAAACTCCCAGTTTCTCACGAATGATTTTGATATTTTTATCTTTCTGACTTCTCTTGATTTTATCCAGCTTTGTTGCAATAATCACCGGTTCATAACCATTTGCCACAATCCAGTTATACATGGTCACATCATTTTCTCCGGGTGCATGGCGGATGTCAATCAACAAAAAGACAACCTTGAGCTGCTTGGAAGTATGAAGATACCGCTCAATCATCTTGCCCCATTTATTTCTTATTTCCTGGGACACCTTCGCATATCCATATCCCGGCAAGTCTACAAAATACAGACTTTGATTGATATTGTAGAAATTGATGGTCTGTGTCTTTCCCGGTGAAGAAGAAGTTCTCGCCAGGGATTTCCGATTCAACAATCCATTAATCAGGCTGGATTTTCCTACATTGGATTTTCCCGCAAATGCAATCTCTGTGTATCCGTTATCCGGCAGCTTGCTTGTAATTCCACATACCGTTTCTAATTCCGCTGATTTTATTATCATAGCTTTTCTCCTTCATGAAAAATATAAGGGCTGTCGCACAGCAACAGCCCTTTACGTTTATGCAATCGAATCTTCGTGTTTCAAGCGCTTGCGTCCATTTGCCTTCTTGGAACGAGGTTCTTCGGAACGGATAATCTCCGGTCCTGCAGTCCCTTCCACCACTTCCTTGGTAATACGGCAGCTAACTACAGTGTCATCAGACGGAATTTCATACATCTGATCCATAATTACCTTCTCAATAATTGCACGCAACCCTCTGGCACCTGTCTTACGTGTCATTGCTTCCTTGGCAATCGCACGAAGTGCATCATCATCAAATGTCAATTCTACTCCATCCAATTCAAACAGCTTCTTGTACTGTTTACAGATGGAACTCTTTGGCTCTGAAAGAATACGAACCAACGCATCTTCATCCAACAAATCCAGGCTTACGCTAACCGGCACACGACCGATAAACTCCGGAATCAAACCATACTTTACAAAATCTTCCGGCAATACCTGCTTGAGTACTTCACTGACATTTTGTTGTGTCCGGTCAATAATCTCTGCTTGGAAACCAATGGATTTCTTTCCTGTACGGTTCTCGATAATCTTTTCCATTCCTTCAAATGCACCACCGCAAATGAAAAGAATATTGGTAGTATCAATCTGAATAAATTCCTGTTGTGGATGCTTTCTGCCACCCTGTGGCGGAACGGAAGCAACGGTACCCTCAATAATCTTGAGCAATGCCTGCTGTACACCCTCACCACTTACATCTCGTGTGATACTTACATTCTCTGATTTCTTTGTGATTTTATCAATCTCATCAATATAGATGATACCTGTCTGTGCGCGTTCAATATCATAGTCTGCAGCCTGAATCAACTTCAACAAGATATTCTCTACATCCTCGCCCACATAACCGGCTTCCGTCAGTGCCGTTGCATCTGCAATTGCAAATGGAACATTCAACAGCTTTGCAAGCGTTTGCGCCAAATAGGTCTTACCGGATCCTGTCGGTCCAATCATGATGATATTGCTCTTTTGCAGCTCAACATCAAAATCTTTTTCTGCCAGGATTCTCTTGTAATGGTTGTATACAGCCACAGAAAGAACCTTCTTTGCCTGTTCCTGACCAATTACGTAATCATCCAGAAATTCCTTGATTTCCTTTGGCTTCAACAAATTGATTTCGCTGTCTGCAAGTTCGTTATCGAACTCATCCTGAACAATCTCAGAACAGATATCAATACACTCATCACAGATATAAACATTTGGTCCTGCAATCAGCTTACGAACCTGCTCCTGTGATTTGTTGCAGAACGAACATCTTACTTTTTTCTTATCGTCTGAACGACCTGCCATCCTTCATTTCTCCTAATCTAAGCTCTATGCTTTTCAAATTATACTTCCTTGCAGTTTTCTCCGAGGAACTCAAGAGCCTTTCTTGCTGCAAGATCCTTCTTGATATTTGTAAGCTCACCATCACCAATCATAGCCTTAAGTTCATCTGCCTTCATCTGATACTGATTTGCCATCTTCTCGATCTCAGCATTCACATCTTCCTCGCTGGCTTCAATATTCTCAGCAGCTGCAACAGCCTCAAGAACAAGGCTTGTCTTGATTCTTGCGATTGCATCCGGCTTTACTCTCTCAAGGAATTCTTCCTTTGTTGTACCCATCAACTGAAGATACTGCTCCATCTGAAGTCCCTGATACATCAATCTCTGGCCCATCTCATTCATGATTCTTTCCTGTGTGAAGCGAATCATTGGCTCAGGAATCTCAACTTCTGCGTTTTCAGCAATCTTCTCAACAACCATAGATTCCTTGCGCATCTTTACTTCCTGCTCCTTCTTCACCTGAAGAGTCTTGAGCTTATCTTCCTTATACTCAGCAAATGTCTCATATGCAGAAACCTCACTTGCAAACTCGTCATCAAGCTCCGGAAGCTCCATAGCTGAGATACCAAGTAATTCTACCTTAAATACAGCCGGCTTTCCTGCAAGATCTGCTGCATGATATTCCTCTGGGAATGTAACATTGACATCAAACTTGTCACCAATGTTCTTTCCTACAATCTGATCCTCGAATGTATCGATGAAGGAATGGGAACCAAGTGTAAGCTTGTATCCTTCTCCCTTTCCACCTTCAAATGCTTCACCATCTACATAACCATCAAAGTTGATTGTTACTTCATCATCAAGCTGTGCTGCGCGATCTTCAACGGTAATCTGACGGCCGTTTGACTTCTGATCCTTGAGAATCTCAGCCATAACATCTTCTTCTGTTACGATGGTATCCTGCTTCTCAATCTCAACACCCTTGTACTCGCCAATCTTGATCTCCGGCTTTACAGCAACCAATGCAGTAAAGATGAAATCCTTGCCCTTTTCAATCTGCTCTACATCGATTTCCGGATTAGAAGTAATATCTTCCTCACAGTTTTCCAATTCCTTTGGATAATATTCATTAATCAGCTGGTTTGCAGCCTCTTCATAAAATATAGCCGGTCCATACATCTTCTCGATGTAGTTCTGAGGAACCTTACCCTTACGGAAACCAGGAACAGAGAACTTGCTCTTCTGCTTATTATAAGCGGCTGTGATAGCCTTTGTAAACTCATCTGCCGGAACTGTAATTGTAAGCTTTGCCATACTTCCTTCTAATTTCTCAACTGCTAAACTCATTTGTTTTTTTCCTCCTAAAAAAATATGTATATCATTTCTTTTGCTTACGCACTATTCTCTGCATTATAACATAAGAATATTTACAAGTCTACCTTTAATATAAAAAACCATTAAAAAGAGCTTGTTTCTATATCTTATGCAGGAAATCCTGCGTTTATCACTGATATAGAAACAAACTCCCTTTTTGTGTGCCGAAGCACATTTGTTGTTATTACTTCATGTTAGACATCTGCTGTTCCTGGTTCTTGATCATCTGTCTAACCATCTCGCCACCAACAGAACCTGTCTCACGAGATGTAAGGTTACCGTTGTAACCCTGCTTCAAATCAACACCAAGCTCACCCGCTACTTCCATCTTGAACTTGTTCATAGCGTCCTTTGCTTCTGGAACTGAAGTTGTGTTTGAGTTTTTCATCTTCGTTACCTCCATTTTTTGTTTAAGACATTGTTTGTCTTACTCCTAGTATGGTACGAATCAAAAAAACTATTACTGTTATTTTTTTCTAATCTTCTTTCTTCTTTTTCAAGAAAATCACGCCTGTTCCTGACAGGATTAACAAGCCAATCGCAAGTACAATCGGTGTCTCGTCTCCTGTCTGTGGTGAATTACCGCCCATATACGTATAATTTGGATGCTTGGTTGGTGGTGTTATAGACGGATCATCTCCCGGGTTGTCACCCGGCTCATCATCCGATTCACCGCCCGGATTATCTCCCGGTTCATCTCCCGGCTCGTCTCCCGGTTCATCTCCCGGATTATCTCCCGGTTCATCTCCCGGTTCATCACCGTCATCCAATGCAACCTTTCTAAACTGAGGCTTCATGACCACATCTCCCGTGATATTGTCCAAATCATGATCCCATCCCTTAAAGATATATTCATACTTTGAATCTGCATCTTTCTTCGGAACATAGTCCGGTGGAATCACTGATCCGCCTGCCAGAACCGTGTCTACGCGAATCACCTTACCATCTGTATCCTTCCAGGTAACTGTATAGTATACCGGTTCTTCCGGATTCACAATCGGTGTTGCCGTATACTTTGCATAAATCTTAAGTGGTTCACGTACATTTTTATAGGTTGATTCATCTACAGACCATCCGGCAAATGTATAGCTATATTGTGCGTCATCTTCCATGGTTGGATCTTCCGGAGGCGTTGCTGCCTGTCCTTCCACTACAGACTGTGATGCCAGCAAGGTGTTATCCATGTTATACCACTCTACAGTATAAGATGGTGGTGTTGTCGGTCTGTACAATGCATACAGGGAGAATCGGTCTGTCGTCACAATGATTGTATCATTGGTACAGGTTGCCTCTCCATCCTCTGACCATTTATATACCTTATTGTTGGCTCCATGGATAGAAGCAATCCTGATATCCTGTCCTGCCAAATCTCCCAATGGAACGGATACCGTAATTGGCTCCTTGAGCATTGTAATATCCTGTGAATATTTCAAGCTTCCATCCGGGTTGTATACCTTCTTCACAAGGTCAAGATTCAGGTATCTTACGAGTTCTACATACTGTCCAAGCTCTGCAAGGAATATCGCCTTATTTGCCTCTGAAATATTGTCGACCGGCAGATAACTTGCATGAAGCTCAATCTCCACACGTCCACCTGATGCAACGACATCCTTATCCTGCTTTGTATAGGTTCCACTGTAATCAAAGATGCTCTCCATACCGGATGCAGCTATCTCAATTTCATTATCATCAATGATTACGGAGGTTGACTTTGGATTCAGGATGAGATTGACTCCTCCGTTTACACTATAATCTGTAGGATATACTACCTTTCCGCCCTCTAACCGGATATAGGTTTCCGCTCTCAACCATCCATTTCCTGCTGCCAGACGATAACTGCCGTCATCGATTCCATCAAATTCAAAGGCTGTATCTGTTGCAGGAATCACCTTAACGCCTGCAATCGCTGCATCACCCTTATAAAGGTTTACATAAATCGGCTTATCTGACATCGGCGATGTCACGGTACCTCCATAATATGCATTACCATAGACAGTTGCCACTGACTCTCCACTCAGTGTACGGAAAGAGCCCTCCACAACACGTTCCTCATCGCCATTGATTGTAACTGCGGTCACTCTGTAATCATATAAAGTATTTGCAGTTAACTTGCTGAAATCATAGGTCATAGAAAGACCATAATCTGTCGTTTCCTTATCAGCCAGGACTTCGTCATATAACTGCTCTGTAGCCTTCTTGTATTCAATCTTGCACAAGCTTGGTGAAATCTTATGACTTCCCTGCTGTACCTGTGCTTCAATACTTGCTGTCGTAGAAGTAATATTCAGAATCGGAGAAACCTCCAATCCCAAAGGAATATAACTAACCGCATCCGCTTCATTGCCGGCTATATCATAGGCTACAATATCATATCTGCTCGAACCATCTGCGACGAAGCTGCTGTTCACAACGCCATCTACTGCACTGACAGTTACCTTTTTGTCGTTGATGAATACCTTGGATTCATCCACACCACTGATTAAATCTGTAATTCGGTAATGAATGGTTACAGTTCCATCCTCCTGCGCATCGATGTCAAGAATCTCAATCTTTGGACCATCCAAATCCACAGAAATGGTTTTCTCATTGTTCGGTATGGCACTTGTCACCCCTGCATCTGTCACTGCCCAGGCTTCGATCTTGACATTTCCCTGATTCATCAATGGCAATGTATGAGAATCCTCTGTAAAGTTATCAGAGTATTCATGTTTTCCGGTCGCATCTGTATAGCTAATCTTGTAATAAGTCTTAACCGGTACGCCGTCAACCGTCTTGCTGCTTGACTTGATGGTTACACTTGGTGCTCCCTTGATATACCAGCCTTCATTGCCTAAAGCCCCATCGCCTTCAGAAACCACAATCTCCGGCTTATCAGGCGGTTGAGATGATACATGACTATAGGTTACCTCTTTGCGTGCCTGATTTCCGGCACGGTCTACTGCCAGTACAATATAGGTTCCACTCTGACTGATTGCGTAACTGGTTGCAAAGGAAGCCTCTCCTTTCAAATCCGTCCAGCTTTGCAAAGGCTCTGTATCTGTACGATCCTTGTAGATAGAAACATTATCCACTCCACTTTCCAGTTCACCTTCCAAAACCTCAATCATTAATTCCACATTGGACTGGTATTGCTGATCACTTCCACCCTCGTCCTTCAAAGTGATTTCCGGTTTTCTTCCATCAAACAGGAACGGGCCTATCCGGTCGGTCAAGGTTTCATTTCCGGCATTGTCCGTCACTATGGCTGAAAAATAATATTCACCCGGTGTATAATCCGCAACTTCATCTCCTGCAACGACCTGATGGAATGTAAACGCCGTCTGCTTTGCTTCTTTTGTCGCGCCATCCGCAACATCCTGTGCATTTGCCACTGTTGTACTTGGTGTCTCGATACTCCATGCGATCTTATCCAAACCACTTACGGTATCCTCCGCATCTACAAATGCTTCCAAATTGTTGTACCAGACATCTTCCACTGCTGTGTTTCCGTTACCTTCCACACGAATGTTCGTAGATGGTCCGTCATTTTCCACAACCCATTCATAGCTATCCGCATCCAATGCGGCATTCGTATTGTTGGTATAGCACACAAGTTTTGTGACATCAGAAGATTTCTCTTTGGAATCAACGGCCCACACAACAAGCTGGCCGGAATAATCCGCGCTGACTGTGACGGTTGCCTGATATTCCTGATTTCCAATCGGTGTCATCTTTGTTTTAAAGCTGGTATCCGGCAAATCATCCACAGTTGGATTACTATCGCCCGGTACAAAGCAATAATACAAATACTCACATGGGCTATACTCTGATGCATAAACAACCGTAATCGTCATTACCTTACCGGCACTTTGCTCACGGTAATAGGTACCAAATTTCAATTGATTGATATATCCACCCGGGTTAACTGTATGTCTGCGATACTCAGAAGGAAGATTATCAATCTGTATCGTTTCCGATATAGTATAAATATCTGAAACCGCAAATGGATCGGAAGACTTCATGAACTGTATCTGTACTCCCGTATAGGTTCCGTTGTCTGCAAGCACTTCCTTATCACGAAACAGCCCACTTACCTGCGCACGTGAACTATCCTCCGCAATCGCCTGCTTCACAATCCGTACTTTGTCATATCCATTTTTTCCTGTCGGCTTGATTGTATAACTGCTATAGTATCCGCCAACCGGTGTCTCTTCAACAGTATAATAATCACTTCCCGGTACATCGATGCCGACATCAAAGGTCGGTTTATTGTCAACCTTTACCTCGTAATTTCCACTTCCGGCACCTTCAAACAACGGCTCCATATAATAAATATTGGTAGCCGGTGCGCTAAACAGTTTTCGGTTGGAATCCCATCCGGAAAATCCCAGATAATTTGTCAAAAATGCCTGTGGGTCAGTGGCAGAATATTCTCCACTTGCAATATCCTCTGTATTGGTAATTACCAAATCGTACGTTGGGCTCGTCACACCATACAATATCGAATCCGATTGACCGGCAGCAAGCGCCATAGATACATAAATCTTCTGTTTTTCTACCTCTGCTGCATCGGAAATTGTCAAAGTTCCGCCTGTCACATTCTGTAAGTCATAAAAGCCCTCTTTTCCGGCAGGTGTCGTTTGTAAACTTACATTGTTAATTCTGACATTCTTCGTACCGACATTTGGACTTTCCAATCCATCTGCATCCACAAGAGTTGCCAATGCATCCGCATTTACCGTTACATTATCGTCAGCAATACAAGCTACAGCCTGTCCGTCTGCATCTGCAACCTCTAATACCGGATTAATCACGATTGTTGCATTGCCGTCATATGATTTTTTTAATGGTTTACTGTTCACATCATAAACCTTCTTAACAACGACCTTACGTTTCGACGCATCCAATCCAATCGTAAACGGATTGGTTACCTTGTGGCTTTCATCAATCTTATCTTCCACGGAAAAGCCTGTTGAAACGGTTGCTGTCGTAATATTCGAAAGCGTACCGGAAATCTTCAAAGAATTTCCACTTGCAATCACGCCAAGTCCGTATGGGCCGAGGTCTGACAATATCGTTGCCGATGGAACAAAGGTAAAGGAAGAGCTTTCCATTCCATCTTTGGTATACTTGGCTGTCAATGTACAATCTACCGTGTCGCCATATGTACCGGTAATGCTGACATTCGTTCCATCCACCTGCACATTTGCATCTCCCTGATTGAAAACCTCTACCGTAACCTCACGATATTCCCACTGACCAATCAAGCGGCAGGCTGTCACATTCAAAGCTTCCGTAATATCTGCTTTTTTCTGTAAAATCGGAACATCCATATTGTCAAGGCTTGCAGTTACAGAAGCACCCGGTGCAAGCACCAGTGGATTGCCCTCTCCATCTACTACACCATCTACCTTCCAGCCTTCAAAATAATATGCATCCGAATTTACATATTGACTTTCTGTAATGGCCAGTGTTGTCAGACTGCTTCCATAATTCACATTTTGATACTCTATCTGTGACGGAATCTTTGCTCCAACCTCTGCTGCAATAGATGTTGTTTCAAACATCTGACACGTAACAGAAATGTTCTCCATCGCAGACCATCCAACAGAAACCTCGATGGTATTGGATGTGACACTGTCTGTAGAAAGCTCTAAAGCATTTGAGCCATCCGGTAATTTGCCATCTAAGCTCTTGTATGTATATCCCCATTTGTAGAACCTATAATGTACGGTATCTGCATATGGAACCACAAAGGAAACGACCTGTTTCACATTTCCGGTATCCGTTTCGCCCGTCGACAAATCCTCTGTCATGTTGGCTGCTACGGAAGCATCCCACTCTGCGCCATCTGCATCCACAAAGGAAAGTGTATATTTTGTACGTGTGATTCTTACATATATCTTATAGGTGTGAGATGAATCATAAGGAATCGTTGTACCTACAATTGGATTTGCCATTCCTTTGTCAGTAAACAGTTCTGCATTGAAATAATCCGGATCCAGACCAAACGCTGTCAGGACATTTGCCGGTGTTGTCTCAATCGTCACATCACTTGTCCCGTTTTCCGTACCCGTTATATAAATCGATGAAAGTGTCGCATCATTTACTTTTGGCTCATAGGTTACATTGACCTCACCCGGAGCTGCCAAAAGCTCTTCATTAACAGAAACATCCTGCTGTTCCTGTTCTTCAACTACGATTTCTTCCTGCTGGTTACTTTGCTGTGCATCCGCATCACTTTCCGGAAGCTGCTGCGGTTGTTGTACATTTCCTTCCGGAGACTGCTGTGGCTGTGCATCCGGACTCATAGTATCCAAAGTCTCATCCTGCACCTGCGTTTCATCTGAAAACTCCTCCGGTGGTGTCACCAAAGAATCATCCGACAGATTGATGGTATCCGCATCCTGTATCAAGGCATCCGTCGGTGAATTCACATCTCCTGTCGTATAATCCGCTGATGAAGTCAGGAATAACGACTGCGTAAACAGCAAGGCAACAACCATAATGGATGCCACCATACGTTTTCCATTGCCCTTTCCCCAACAAACTGCATGCGAGACTGCCGTCACAACTGCAATCAATGCAAGCGTTGGATACACCAGTATCCGATGTTTCCTTCCGACATCGACCAATTTACTTATGATTCTGTCTTTCAAATTCATTTTACACCTCACCTAATATGTATAAATCCCTTCAAAAAAAGCATAGATTAACCCATCATTACTCATTATTAAGGACATTGTACCATAATGAAGCACAAAATAAAATAGAAAATATTAGTTTTTTATACAAAATATTGGATTTTTTTTAATAAAATAGAATATATTGTGTTTTACCGGAACCAACCTTGTTTCCAAAGTGGCATATATGACCCATCATAAAAAGACGGAAGATTACGATTGAGATATTCCAGTTCTCTTTGAACCTCTGCGTTTGACATCCCCTTTCGATAAAATGGCTGTTCCTTTACCAGATTCTCATCTGCCAACGCTTTATACCTAATTTCTTTTTTCTCCATACCATACGTTCTCCTTTCCTCGCAAATAGAAAATGTGAGAACATGCAATTGCACATTCTCACATTTAGAATAAGAAATTCGGGAAAGAATTTCAAGGTTTTTACAAAAATGCAAGTATAAAGCGCATTTTCTGCTTTATTCCGGATACTCCAGCCTGTCTGATGTGATATCCGTAAGCACCTCATCCAAATACTTCTTGCACAGATATTTTGCCATCGGCAAATTCATATCCAGATAATTTCCGCAATCTCTGGCGCAGGCTCCCGGCACCTCACCCTCAAATTCACTCATGAAGGTATACAGTTCTTTCATAAGTGGTACAATGTCCGATGATGTGTAATCGCCGGTCAAAATCAGATAAAATCCGGTTCTGCAGCCCATTGGTCCAAAATATATGACCTTTTGTGCATACTCCTTATGATTGCGCAAGAAGGTTGCACCCAAATGCTCAATCGTATGAACCTCTGCCGTATTCATAACTGGTTCAAAATTCGGTCTGGTCATACGAAGGTCAAAGGTTGTTACAACCTGATCTGCGACCCGGTCTTTTCTTGATACATATACACCCGGAAGCAAATCCAGGTGATTGACTGTAAAGCTTGCTATTTTTTCCATCTTATAACTCCTCCACCATTGCACGCATCAAATTGACACTGTGCGCAATTGCCTTTGCCTCAAAGGTTGGATAATCCTCTGTTGCACTGTCATCTGCTTTATCTGAAATCGCACGAATAATCAAAAACGGAACCTGGTTGAGATATGCAGCCTGCGCAATCGCAGCACCTTCCATCTCTGTACAATATCCCTTAAACTGCTCAATTAAAAACTCTTTCTTTGCTTTATCCGAGATAAACTGATCTCCACTGACTACGCGTCCCTCAAATACAGAAATCTCCGGATTGACTTTTTCACAACAGCGCTTTGCTAAATCTCGTAATTCCTTGGAAGCTTCAAAAATCGAAGTCTCCATTCTCGGAATCACACCAAGCTCATATCCAAAGCCTGTTGCATCCATATCGTGTTGCAAGGTATCGGTTGATAATACAATATCTCCGATATCGATATTTGCATTCAAACTTCCCGCAATACCGGTATTAATGATTGCATCTACGTTGTACAAATCTACAAGAATCTGCGCACACATCCCGGCATTGACCTTACCAATACCACTTCTTACAACGACAACCTCTTTTCCGGATATCGTGCCTTTGAAAAAGTTCATGGAAGCCTTTGTTGTCACTTCAACATCCTGCATAACCGTTTTTAACTGTTCTACTTCTTCATCCATTGCGCCAATAATACCAAGCATTTTATATACTCCTTAACCAATTAATTTCTTCATTTCTTCCATGGTGTCTGCATAAAGCTCCAAAAACGGAGCATGATGTTCCTCAATATACGAAACATCACCCTGCTTGGCAGCAAGTTCCAAGCCCTTTGCCGCCTCGGACAGTTGTTCTGCACCAAGTGTCAATGCAGTACTTTTTACTCCATGTGCAGTCACTGCATATTCGGTCCAATTGGCATCTTTCTTATGACCTTCCAGAACCGCACGCTGTTCCCCCTTGATGAATTCATCCAGCATTTCCAGATAAAATTCTTCACTACCACCACAATACTCAATACCCATCGCTGTATTAATCATCTGCATTTTTCTCCTCCTTCAACACACTATGTACAATTTCCTTCAACGCTGCAGGCAGATATGGCTTTGTCAGATAATCCTCCACGCCCAAGTTTTCCGCCTTTTTAATGGTTTCCATATTTTTATCCGCTGTCATAAATACAACCGGCAGATTCACCTTAATCTCACGAATTTTCTCCAACACCTCAAACCCGTTCATCTTTGGCATCTCAATATCCAAGAGCACCAAGTCCAGATGCTGTGCCTGAATCATCTCCAATGCTTCCTGTCCGCTTTCTGCCGTCAACGTTTTATAAAACGTCTCTTCCTTGAGTGCGAACTGAGCCAGCTTACGATTTATCGACTCATCATCTACAATCAAAATTACTTTTTCCAGGGAAGATAACTGTCTGAGCTTGTAATCCGTGTCTTCATCCATCAAAGAAATCATAATATCCGCAATGTTTGGATCAAACTGCGTACCTTTTCCCTTTACAAGTTCCCCTCTTATGACCTCCTGCGGAAGCGCCTTACGATAGCTACGGTCACTTGCCATTGCATCATAAGCATCCGCAACACCGATAATGCGGGCAATCTCCGGAATATCTTCTCCTACCAATCCATTTGGATAACCCTTTCCATCATAGCGCTCATGATGGAATCTGGCTCCTTCAGAGAATCGTCGGTTTTGAGAAATTCCTTTTAAAATATGATATCCTGCAACCGGATGCAGCTTGATATAGTTAAATTCTTCATCCGTCAGCTTACCTTCTTTGTTGATAATTTCGTCCGGAATACGTATCTTACCTACATCATGCAGCAAGCCTGCATAGTAAATTTCTTTTTGTTCTTCCCCAGACTTACCCATCCGATTTGCAATCATCTTCGCATATTTCGCAACACGTTTCGAATGTCCGCTTGTATACCGGTCCTTTGCTTCTACTGTGGAACCCAGTGCCACGATTGTTTCATCCAGCAAAGTTTCCACTTCTCGTTTGCTATTTTGTATTTCAGCTGTCTTCGCAGAGACCTCACGTTTCAATTCTTTTGCGCGGTCCTTATACTGCTGTGCCTTTTCCTTTTTTCGCTTTGACGCAAATACCATGTACAAAATAGAACCTGTCACAAATGCAATCGCATCGACAAACATCAAAATGAGATACATTCTATACCAGTCATTTTCCCACATACGGGCACGTTTTTCCATGATATAAGTATGCGCCTGTAAAACCTGCTCTCCATAATGGTCCAGAATCTGAAAATGAATGGTGTAGGTTCCGGCTTTTAGATTGTACAACTTAATAGGTTCGAGCTGACTAAATTCACATACCTCCCCTTTGTTGTAATCTTTTACATAGAACCGGACCTTCACGCTGTTCATAGCATAATTTCTCACGGAACCATAGATGGTAACCTGCCTGACATTTTCGTCTAAGATATAGCGATTATTCCGCACCTCCATGATACCATCCGTAACAATGTCTGTGACGCCAAATTTGTATTGGATCTGTCCCGGGTCGCTATTTGTGTTATAACAGGTTATGCCATTATTGCAGCAAAGATAAAGCACATCGTCCTTTACCATAGACCACGAATTCGCAGTCATGCCCGGGTGCAAGCCTCTGGTATTGTCAAACAATTCATAATTGGAAACTTTATCTTCATAAAGTTCTTTTGCATCTACCTCATAGATACCGGCGCTCGATGTTACATATGCCATATCATCATTTAACACAATATCATAATTATTGTAATATGGAAAAGATTCAAGTTTTCGAAATCCACACGGAAGCGTGCGCATATCCATAAAGCAAAGTCCACTTCCGGTCACAACAAAGCACCCATCCATATATGGAATCATTCTCAAGACAATATTGGAGGTCAGACCATCGTCCTTACGATAGTTTGCGACGATACGACCTTCCTCAAGAACATAAATTCCTGCGCCATCGCTTCCAACATAGACACGGTCCTCCTCATCACGAACCATGGACAAAATCTGTGAATTCTCAAGTCCATCCTGTGTTTTGACCGTTGAGACAACCTGATCATTCTTTATATAATTGATTCCATCTGCCGTACCGACTACAATCGTTCCATCGGACAATTCAAGAAAACAACGCACCTTGTCGCTCGTCATTTTACTGTTCCCGGTATTGATGGATTTCACAGAAGTTCCATCTACACAGATAAGTCCCTGATCGCTATAGGTTCCTATCCATAACCGCTCGTCGGAATCCACTAACATACTTCGGATACGAACATCTTTTAATTGCTTTGTTAATGCGTTTTGAATCCGCTTGTGACTCTCTTCTTCCAGAATGTACAAACCGGTATCGGTAGCACAATACAAAGAATCCTTATATTCACAAACTGCATTGACTGTCGTCGATGCAATATCTGCTTGCGAAAACAAATCCCAAAATTGGTTTTTGGCAAGCTTTAAAACTCCATACCTTGAGGATGCAAACCAGAGATTTCCCTGATAATCCTCAAATACTTTTTGAACAGCCCCATCAAATCCTTCATAATGCTTTTCTGTGTAGGCTTTGTTTTTTAGGCACCCGATTCCTTCATCGGCACCAATCCAGAGAGTTCCATCTTTCGCCTGCATCAAATCCATGATATTCCCCAGATTGGTTGACGCATATACCTTTGCATGCAGTTTTTTTCCATCCCAGGAAATTTCCTCCACATTCTTGGTTCCCGCCGCAAACAGTACATTTCCATTGCTTTCCAAACAATTGAATTGCATCTTCGAGTCCAGATAGGTAATCTCGCCCGTTTCGTCTAATTCCATACGAAAGATGCGTCCACTACCCTCTATACCATATAATGCACCATCGAAAATTTCCAACGCACTGACATTGAGCAATTCATCACTCATAGGAACAATCTTATCATCCGCATCCATCCGGTAGATTCGTTCCTTGGTTCCCATATAAATTTGATGCCGGCTGTCTTCCACTATCGTATAAATGGAATCTGAATTCAAACCCTGTTTCTGTGAAAAATAAGAAAATGCACCATTTTCATATCGTACCAATCCATTGTCATTTGTCGCAATCCAAAGGCGTTTTTGTCGATCCAGATATAGCGATTTTACATTCGTTACACCACTCTCACGAACAAACTCGAAATTGCTTCCGTCATAACGTGTTAAGCCCGCATAACTGCCGATCCAAATACATCCATCTGCAGTTTCCGCAACGGCATTGGCCTCCGAAGACATCAATCCGGTCTGATTATTATATATCTTGTAATCATATGTCTTTTCCTGTTCTTTTGCTTTCAATACCGGAGTTGTCGCAAGGAATACCGTGCCCAGCGAAAAAACAACGAGAGTCACAACAATTTTCTTGATCCGAAAGAAGCCACTTCTCACCATCAGTAGCAACAGATATCCAACGGTCACGCAAACCTGTTTGTCTGCTACCTCAATGATGAGTGCACTCAATATGGATGCCGGAAATATCGGCATCCCGTTCCAGCGCAACATATCAAAGAACGCATCCGACCATATATTACCCGATAATCCGTCGTAAAAGAAATAATCTATGACGCCTCTTACCAAGCCGCAAATGACCCCTAACCAAAAAGCAGTCATAATCAGATGCATATAATTCTTTTTTTTCAGCATACGGATGGTATTCCACAACAAAAGAACAAATAATAGTGAAATCCATATAGATGCACCATAAGACAATCCCCTAATTACAAAAACAATCTGTGGCACAACACCTACAATCACCGTAGGAATCCATCCACTGCGGCATGCCAAAAGAAATGTACCCACTTGGTCAAACCAAACCGGTGTATCATATTGAATTCCAATCCATTTTCCAGAGATATTCAAAACGATACACAAGATTAGCCAAACCAGGTCTTCCATCTTAAATTGTCGCCGAACCTCATTGTTATCCATCATGCCCTCCAATATGCATTCGTATGTATATTTTATCAACTATAATTTGTTTCGACAATATTTTTTATCAAAAAACACAAAAAAACAGTCTCTGTATCACAGAGACTGTTTTCTAATACATTTATATGCTATTACTTTGCAGCCATTTCTGCCTTGATAGCTTCTGTCAATGCAGGAACGATCTTGTTCAAATCGCCAACTACACCATAATCAGCTACATCAAAGATTGGAGCATCCTCATCCTTGTTGATTGCAACGATGATGTCAGACTCTTCCATACCTGCTACGTGCTGAATCGCACCAGAGATACCGATTGCGAAGTAAACGTTTGGACGAACAGTCTTACCTGTCTGACCAACCTGAAGGTCTCTTGGCATCCAGCCGGAATCAACAACTGCACGAGAACATGAAACCTGTCCACCAAGTACTTCTGCTAATTCCTCAAGCATCTTGAAGTTTTCTGCGCTACCAACACCACGACCACCGGATACAAGGATCTTTGCATCCATGATGTCCTTGATATCAGAAACTGCCTTAGAAATCTCAAGAATCTCTACATACTTGTTGTTTGGTGTGAAGCCAGGATTGAATTCAATTACCTCAGCCTTTGCACCAGCTACCTTATCAAGCTTCTGCATAACACCCGGACGAACCGTTGCCATCTGTGGACGGTTGTCAGGACATGCGATTGTAGCGATTGTGTTACCACCAAATGCAGGACGTGTCATGAGCAACTGATTGTGCTTTTGCTCCTGATTTGGAATTGGATTGATTGGGAAATCACCAATCTCAAGCAATGTACAGTCAGCTGTAAGACCAGTCTTAACACGAGCTGAAACTGTAGGACCGAGATCTCTACCGATTGCTGTAGCACCAACCAAAACGATTTCCGGCTTGTACTCATTGATTACGGATGCAAGTGCATGTGCATATGGCTCTGTTCTGTAATCCTTCAACTCAGGGTCATCCACAACGATAACCTTATCTGCACCGTACTCTGCAAGCTCGTCAACCAATGACTTAACATCTGAACCGATCAATACTGCAGTTACGTCTACACCTAACTTCTCTGCAAGTCTCTTACCTTCTCCGATCAATTCGAAGGAAATTCCGCTTAACTTGTTATCTACCTGCTGTGCAAAGACGAATACGCCTTTGTACTTTGCTAATTCTTCTGCGTTCATTGCGCCCATTTTATTCACCACTTTTCCTTTTTATATTAGATTACGTGCTTATCTTTAAGCTTGCCTACAATGTAACTTACTCCATCTTCCGGAGAATCTGCAACGATCTTCTCGCCAGCTCCCTTACGAACCTTGTCGGAAGCCTTTGCAATCTTTGTAGGAGAACCCTTCAAACCGAGATCAGAATCGTCTACATCTACAAGATCTGCTCTGCCAAATGTTGTAATCTCAGCATTCACTGCTTCGAAGATTCCACCTGGTGTCATATATCTTGGGTCATTAAGCTCTGAAAGAGCTGTAATCAAACATGGTGTCTGAGCCTTAATCATGTGGAAACCGTCATCATACTGACGCTTAACGATTACGCTATCTCCATCCACCTTGATATCCTGTGCGTAAGAAATTACAGGAAGTCCCAAATGCTCTGCAATCTGAGGTCCTACCTGAGCAGTATCACCGTCGATAGCCTGACGACCTGTGATAATAAGGTCATAATCCATCTTACGAAGTGCACCTGCGATAGTTGTAGATGTTGCCCATGTATCAGCACCACCAAGAACGCGGTCTGTAATCAATACACCCTTATCTGCGCCCATAGCGATTGCTTCCTGCAATACATCCGTTGCCTTTGGAAGACCCATGGTTACAACGGTTACTTCTGCACCTGTCTCATCCTTGATGCGAAGAGCAGCTTCCAAACCTGCCTTGTCATCCGGATTCATGATTGTGAGCATTGCTCCTCTATCCAATGTACCATCCGGGTTAAACTTAACGCCACCCTTTGTATCAGGTACCTGCTTAATACATACGATAATCTTCACGATAAGTACCTCCTTAATTCAAGATGTTCGCAGAGATTACCATACGCTGTACTTCTGATGTACCTTCGTAAATCTCTGTAATCTTAGCATCACGCATCATACGTTCTACATCGTACTCCTTGATGTAACCATAACCACCGTGGAGCTGTACACACTTTGTAGTAACTTCCATTGCTACTTCAGCAGCATAAAGCTTTGCCATAGCAGCTTCTACGGAATAAGAAACCTTTGCACCAGCCTGGTACTCATCTTTCTTTCTTGCAGCCTTGTAAACAAGAAGCTTAGCAGCCTCAACCTTTGTTGCAAGATCAGCCAAAACAAACTGTGTATTCTGGAATTGAGCGATGGTACGACCAAACTGCTTTCTTTCCTT
This sequence comes from Wujia sp., assembly GCA_051879955.1. Taxonomy (GTDB): domain Bacteria; phylum Bacillota; class Clostridia; order Lachnospirales; family Lachnospiraceae; genus Coprococcus_C. The sequence goes on along the minus strand of JBJENA010000037.1, from coordinate 1,183 downwards.
TACATAGTTGATGGTTGTCTCCAAAGCACCCTCTGCAATACCAAGTGCCTGAGCAGCAATACCGATACGTCCACCATCAAGCGTATGCATTGCGATACCGAAGCCCTTACCCTTCTGTCCAAGAAGTGCATCCTTTGGAATACGGCAATCTGTAAAGATTAACTCGTAAGTAGATGATGCGCAGATACCCATCTTGTTTTCCTTTGTACCAAAGGTAAATCCAGGAGTACCCTTCTCTACGATAAATGCAGAAATCTCTTTCATCTTTCTGCCACGCTTTTCAACAACACCTGTTACAGCGATTACGATATAAACGTCAGCTTCCTTACCATTTGTGATGAAGCACTTAGAACCGTTCAATACCCACTCATCGCCATCTAATACAGCCTTTGTCTGCTGTCCCTGAGCATCTGTTCCTGCACCCGGCTCTGTCAAACCAAAAGCACCAAGCTTCTTACCTGAAGCAAGATCCGGAACATACTTTGCCTTTTGCTCTGGTGTACCATATGTTACGATTGGATCTACACAAAGAGATGTGTGTGCAGAAACGATAACACCTGTAGTACCGCAAACCTTTGACAACTCTTCCACGCACATAGCATATGTGAGAATATCACAGCCCTGTCCGCCAAGATCCTTTGGTACAGGAATTCCGAGGAATCCGTACTTTGCCATCTTATCAACTGTCTCTCTAGGGAATCTGTGTTCTTCATCGATTTCCTGAGCGAGAGGCTTTACTTCATTTTCAGCGAAATCCTTGAATAACTGTCTCGCCATTTCATACTTCTTGTCTAAAGTGAAATCCATTCTTCTACTTCCTCCATATAATATTTATGATTCTGAGTGAATTCTACAAAGCATCCACTGGTGTCTTTGTACGATCAGCATTGTATACATAGAATCCCTTACCGCTCTTGCATCCGAGGTTTCCACCACGAACCATCTTGCGGATCAATGGGCAGGCACGATACTTGCTGTCACCTGTCTCAGCATAAAGAACATCCATGATTGCAAGGCAGATATCCAAACCTATGAAATCACCTAACTCAAGCGGTCCCATTGGATGGTTTGCACCAAGCTTCATAGCAGAATCAATACCAGCGATATCAGAAACGCCTTCCATCTTGATGAAAGCAGCTTCATTGATCATTGGGATAAGGATACGGTTTACAACGAAACCTGC
>JBJENA010000036.1:0-17642 GCA_051879955.1 Wujia sp. | reverse complement strand
ATGAAGGCACATAATGAGAAGAAGGCAGCCATCCTTTATGATTTCCTTGATTCTTCAAAGATGTTCCGTGGAACAGTAGAGAAGAAGGACCGTTCTTTGATGAATGTTCCATTTGTAACAGGTGATGATGAGTTGGATGCAAAGTTCGTTAAGGAAGCAACAGAAGCTGGTTTTGTAAACCTTAAGGGACACAGAAGTGTCGGTGGAATGCGTGCATCCATCTACAATGCAATGCCGATCGAAGGTGTGGAAAAACTTGTTGCGTTTATGAAGGATTTTGAGGCAGCAAATGCCTAGGAATATAATTGGAGGATGAAGAAATGACAAAGATTAATTGCTTAAACCCAATCGCTGCATGTGGTATGGATTTGCTTAACGATCAGTATGAGAAGACAGATGATTTTTCACAGGCACAGGCAGTCCTTGTAAGAAGTGCTGCGATGCATGACCTGGAATTGTCTGACAATTTGCTCTGTGTAGCTCGTGCAGGTGCAGGTGTAAATAATATCCCACTTGATGCATGTGCCGACAAGGGTATCATCGTATTCAATACACCTGGTGCAAATGCAAACGGTGTGAAGGAATTGGTTATCGCAGGTTTGTTGCTTGCATCCCGTGATTTGATGGGTGGATATAACTGGGTTAAGGAAAATGCCGGTGTTGAAACACTTGCAAAGGATGTAGAAAAGCAGAAGGCTAAATATGCCGGATGTGAAGTACAGGGCAAAAAGCTTGGTGTCATTGGTCTTGGAGCAATCGGTGCCAAGGTTGCAAATATCGGATTCCGTCTTGGAATGGAAGTATATGGATATGATCCATATGTGTCCGTAGATGCAGCTTGGAGATTGTCCAGCCATGTAAAGCATATTACAAACGTGGAGGATATTTACAGAGAATGTGATTATATTACCGTTCATGTTCCTGCACTCGATTCTACAAAGGGCATGATTAACAAGGATGCATTTGCCATGATGAAGGACGGCGTAAAGATTTTGAACTTTGCACGTGATATTTTGGTAAATGATGACGATATGATCGAAGCACTTGCAAGTGGAAAAGTTGGCAAATACGTGACCGACTTCCCGAACGCAAAGATTGCAGGCGTGGATGGCGTTATTACACTTCCTCACCTCGGTGCTTCCACCGCAGAGAGTGAAGATAATTGTGCCATTATGGCAGTAAAGCAGACAATGGATTTTATTGAGAACGGCAATATCAAGAATTCCGTAAATTATCCTGCGTGTGATGCCGGTGTTTGTGCAGATGCCGCAAGAATTACAGTATGCCATAAGAATATTCCAAACATGATTACACAGTTTACAGGTGCATTTGCATCAAAGGGTATCAATGTTTCGAACATGGTAAGTAAGTCAAGAGGAGATTATGCTTATTCTGTATTTGATATTTCATCAAAGGCAGATGATGCGACACTTTCATCAATCAGCTCTATTGATGGTGTGCTTAAGGTTCGTGTAATTCAGTAATTCAGACCCATGAGGAGGACAAGAAAATGAGCGAGAAATTAAAGGTAGGTATTCTTGGCGCAACCGGAATGGTTGGCCAGAGATTCATTGCATTGTTGGAGAATCATCCATGGTTTGAGGTAGTGACAGTGGCTGCCAGTCCAAGAAGTGCAGGAAAGACTTACGAGGAGGCTGTAGGGGAACGCTGGAAGATGACTACACCAATGCCGGAAGCTGTTAAGAAATTGGTTGTTTATAATGTAAATGAAGTTGAAAAGGTAGCTGCAACAGTAGATTTTGTGTTCTCAGCAGTGGATATGTCTAAGGATGAGATCAAGGCTATCGAGGAGGCTTATGCAAAGACTGAGACTCCGGTTGTAAGTAATAACAGTGCACATCGCTGGACTCCGGATGTACCGATGATGGTTCCTGAAATCAACCCGGAGCATGCAGAGGTTATCGAGTTCCAGAAAAAGCGTCTTGGAACAACCAGAGGCTTTGTTGCAGTAAAGCCAAACTGCTCCATCCAAAGCTATGCACCGGTTTTGAATGCATGGAAGGAATTTGAGCCAACTGAGGTTGTTGTATCGACATATCAGGCGATTTCCGGTGCAGGAAAGACTTTTAAGGATTGGCCGGAAATGGTAGAAAATGTAATCCCATATATTGGTGGCGAGGAGGAGAAATCTGAGAAAGAGCCACTTCGTATCTGGGGTCATGTGGATAAAGAGCAGGGTGTAATTGTACCTGCAGATGATGTGAAGATTACATCCCAGTGTATTCGTGTGCCTGTATTGAATGGTCATACAGCAACTGTATTCGTAAACTTCAAGAAGCAGCCAACAAAGGAAGAGTTGATTGCAAAGCTGGAAGGCTATAAGGGAGAGCCGCAGGAACTTGGACTTCCAAGTGCTCCAAAGCAGTTCATGCAGTATATGACAGAGGACAATCGTCCACAGGTTACTTTGGATGTGGATTATGAAAATGGAATGGGAATCAGCGTAGGGCGTCTTCGTGAGGATTCTATTTTCGATTGGAAGTTTGTAGGACTTTCTCACAACACAGTTCGTGGTGCTGCAGGTGGTGCAGTTCTGTGTGCAGAGCTTTTAAAAGCAAAGGGTTATATTACAAAGAAATAATGTCAATACTATCCCATATCGTAAAAAAAACGGTATGGGATATTTTTTTAGGATTCCTGTCGAAAAGCTTGTTTGTTTTTGTATTTTGTGGTAGAATTTTTTGTAATTAAGGTTTCGAGGAGGCACATTGTTATGAAGAAGTTAATTTTAGTTACGTCACCACCGGCATGCGGTAAGACATTTATTTCCCGTAAGCTTGCAAAGGCACTTACCAATTGCGTATATTTGGACAAGGATACATTGATTGTATTGTCTAAGCAGATTTTTAAGGTGGCAGGAGAGGAATACAATCGTTCTTCTGATTTCTTCCAGAGAGAGATTCGTGATTACGAATACTATGCAGTGTTAGATTTTGCTTTTGAAGCATTGGAATACAATGATACCGTTTTGATCAATGCACCATTTACAGATGAAATTCGTGATGATGAATACTTGGCACAGCTTCGTGCAAAACTTGCAGAGAAGGATGCGGAGCTTTTCGTTGTCTGGGTGCATACAGATATCGAGGTTTGTCATCAGCGTATGATTAAGCGTGCGTCAGACCGCGATGCATGGAAGCTGGAACACTGGGATGAATACATTGCAACCCAGAACTTCAATCAGCCGGACAACATTCCGGAGTTATTTGTATTTAATAATTCTTCAGAAGAAGATTACAAGAAATCCATCGATGCAGCAGTAAAGGCGATTCGTGGATAATACGAACCAGACAGGAGAGACCCGATGGCAGATATTCGACCATTTCAAGCATTCAGACCAAGAAAAGATATTGTAGATGCGGTAGCCGCATTACCTTATGATGTGTACAATCGTGCAGAAGCAAAGGCTGCGATAGAAGGAAAACCGTTGTCGTTTTTGCGTATTGACCGCGCAGAGACAGCCTTTGACGACAGTGTGGATACTTATGCTCCTTGCGTGTATCAAAAGGCAAAAGAATTGCTCGATGATATGATTGCACGCGGTGAGTATGTGCAGGATGATACGCCGATGTATTACCTGTACGAATTAGTGATGGACGGAAGGTCACAGACCGGTATTGTGGCTTGTGCGGCGATTGAGGATTATGAATCAGGTGTAATCATGAAGCATGAGAACACAAGAGCGGATAAGGAGATTGACCGAATTACACATGTGGACACCTGTAATGCACAGACCGGACCGATTTTTTTGGCATATCGTGCGAATGCACAGATGGATGAGGTGGTAGAACGTATAAAACGTTTGGATCCGGAATTCGATTTTACATCGGAGGATGGAATTACACATCGAGGATGGTTGATTGCAGATGCGTCAGATATTCGTACCATAGAAGAAGGATTTCGTGATATGAATCAGATTTATATTGCGGATGGTCATCACCGGGCGGCTTCTGCTGTCAAGGTTGGAATAAAACGTAGAAATGAGAATCCCAACCATACAGGGAACGAGGAATACAATCACTTTTTATCTGTATTATTCCCACATGATCAGTTGAAGATTCTTCCATACAATCGTGTGGTGATGGATTTGAATGGATTTACAAAGGAAACATTTTTAGAGAAACTAACTGAGAATTTTACTTATGAGTGTGTAGATCAGGCCTATCAGCCTGATAAAAAAGCAACATTTGGTATGTATCTGGATGGACAGTGGTATAAGCTTTCGGCAAAGCCACAGGTGTTATCTGAGGATCCTGTTGATGGATTGGATGTTTCCATACTGCAGGATTATTTGCTTTCGCCGATTCTTGGAATTGGAGATCCTCGTACGGATAAGCGGATAGATTTTATTGGTGGAATTCGAGGACTTGCGGAGTTAGAGCGAAGAGCAAACAGTGATATGAAATTGGCATTTTCAATGTATCCAACCTCTATAGAAGAGCTGTTTGCAGTTGCAGATGCACACAAATTGATGCCACCAAAATCGACATGGTTTGAGCCAAAGCTTCGCAGTGGTATTTTTATTCATAAACTGTAGGAAGGAGATTTGTGAATATGTCCAAAAGAAAAGCAGTATTTGCGATTAACTGGATGGAAGTGGACGCCCTTGTAAAAGGTATTCACAACAATCCGCATCATATCTTAGGTATGCATGAATGCATAGACGATTTGTATATTAATGCTTACTTACCGGGTGCAAAGGTTGTGAGCGCCATTGAGCTTTCTACAAGAAAAAAGTATACTTTGGTTTCGGAACGGGTACCGGGATTTTTCTCTGTATTGATTAAGAATCGCAAACCATTTGAGTACAAGTTAAATGTCAAATTTGATGATGGAGAAGAGATTACTTATCTGGATCCATATGTGTTCGAGCCGGTGATTGACCCGATTGATGTCAGCAAATTTAACGAGGGAATTCACTATAGCATATATGAAAAGATGGGTGCACATCCAATGACTGTGGATGGTGTCGAAGGTGTTTTGTTCGCTGTATGGGCTCCAAATGCAGACCGTGTTTCGGTTGTGGGAAATTTTAATCATTGGGATGGAAGAAGACATCCGATGCGTAAGATTGACTACTCCGGTATTTTTGAATTGTTTATTCCGGGAAAACTCGTCGGGGAAATCTACAAGTATGAGGTACAGGCAAAGTCCGGCGCAGTGTTCATGAAGAGTGATCCGTATGCCTTTTCGAGTGAGGTACGTCCGGCAAATGCATCCAAAATCGTGGATTTGACCTATAAGTGGAAAGATTCTGCATGGATGACAAAGAGAGAGCAAGGCAGTACAGACGACAAGCCAATGGCTGTATATGAGATGCATTTAGGTGCATGGAAACGTCCGACAGACGGGCGGGAATTCTATAATTATCGGGATATCGCAAGTATGCTTGCGGATTATCTGCAGATGATGAATTACAATTATGTGGAATTGATGCCGATTATGGAGCATCCATACGACCCTTCCTGGGGATATCAGGTAACAGGATATTATGCTCCAACATCCCGTTATGGTTCACCTACGGACTTTATGTACTTTGTGGATTATCTCCACAGCAAGGGAATCGGAGTCATTTTAGATTGGGTACCGGCACATTTTCCAAAAGACGAACATGGTCTTGGAAGATTTGATGGAACCTGTTTGTATGAGCATGAAGACCCAAGACGTGGAGAACATCCACATTGGGGAACCTATATTTATAATTACGGTCGCAATGAAGTGCGCAACTTCCTGGTTGCAAATGCGCTTTATTGGGCAGAAAAGTATCATATCGATGGTATCCGAATGGATGCGGTTGCTTCCATGTTGTATTTGGATTATGGAAGGAATGGCGGAGAGTGGATTCCAAACATATATGGTGGCAATGAGAATCTCGAAGCGATTGACTTCTTAAAAGAAGTGAACCAGAAGATGCATGAAGAACACAAAGGTGTCATGATGATTGCAGAAGAGAGCACTGCATGGCCGATGATGACACATCCGGTGGAAGACGGCGGACTTGGATTTGATTACAAATGGAACATGGGATGGATGAACGACTTCCTGGGATACATGAAGTTGGATCCTTTGTACCGAAAGTATCACCATAACGAGCTCACCTTTAGTATGGTTTATGCATACAGTGAGAAGTTCATGTTAGTATTATCACACGATGAGGTGGTACATGAAAAGGGTTCTATGATTGCAAAGATGCCGGGCGGTTATGAAGATAAATTCTCAAATCTTCGCGTGGCATATGGCCATATGATGACGCATCCGGGTAAGAAATTATTGTTTATGGGACAGGAATTTGCACAGTTTGCAGAATTCAACGAGTCATCAGAAATCGATTGGTCGTTGTTCGAGTTTGATGCACATGTGTTTATGCAAGGATATGTGAAGGAACTTAACCATTTGTACCAGACAGAACCGGCGCTGTATGAACTTGATCATGAACCGGAAGGTTTTGAATGGATCAATTGCAACAATGCCAATGCAAGTATTGTTTCTTATATGCGTAAAGGTAAACAGGAAAGTGATACATTGGTGATTGTATGTAACTTTACACCGATGGAACACAAAGCATATAAATTAGCGACTCCATCCGGTGGAAAATGGCAGGAGATTTTCTCCAGTGACCAGTCAAAATACGGTGGAGAGGGAAGAAATAATAAGACTGCAAAGCAGGCCAAAAAAGAAGCCTGTGATGGACAGGAACATTATATTTCAGTGACAGTTCCACCATTATCCATTTCGGTATTTAAGAAAAAAATAGGAAAATAAAGCGTGAAAGGGGATATCATAACATGTGATATCCCCTTGATGGCGTTTGAAGACATATGATTGTTTGAAAAAATGTTTATGTATTTGAGAGAAAGTGGTGATGTTTATGCAGGACGTAGTGACAGAAAATTTAGAGCCATCTAAACTGCAGGAATACCTGTCTCAGTTAGGAGATTGGGCAGTCAATAAGTGCTTCGAATTAGCAATAGCAATCATCTTTTTATTTATAGGGGTGAAGCTGGTTCGGGCCATTGTAAAGATGATTCATAAATCTTTCGCAAAATCCAATATGGAAGATAGTGTGGAATCATTTTTATTGTCCTTGATCCGATTCGTTTTATATGCGATACTCGTTATTGCGGCAGCATCCATTGTAAAGATTCAAGTTACCTCGCTGGTTACGATTTTAGGAACTGCCAGTTTGGCAATTGGTCTTGCTTTGCAGGGAAGTTTGGCAAACTTTGCAGGAGGAGTCTTGATTTTATTGTTAAAACCATTCCGTGTAGGGGATTATATTATAGAGAATGATAAGGGTTGTGAAGGCACCGTTACTTCGATTGATATCTTTTATACAAAGCTTACGACCTACGACAAGAAAGTGATTGTCATTCCAAATGGAAATATCACTGCGAATTCCTTAATCAATGTTACAGCAGCAGGAGAACGCAGACTGGAAGTTTTTGTATCGGTTGCCTATGATACAGATATTCGTAAGACCAAGGATGTGTTGATGGAAATCGTCAAGGCGAATGCGAAATGTGAGAGTGACCGCGATGTCGATGTATTTGTGGATTCCTTCCAGGATAGCGCAATCAAAATGGGGCTTCGCTGTTATGTGAAGTCAGAGGATTACTGGCCGGCCAAGTGGGAACTTCAGGAAACAATCAAGGAAGAATTTGATAAACATCACATTGTAATTCCATTCCAGCAGATGGAAATTTCTGTTAAACAAGATGGCTAAAACTTGGGGAGTGGCAGACTGGAAAAGAAATGAATAATGTGATAATATATAATTTTGCGAAAGCAAATAGAAAAAATATAGTATAAAAGAGGCGAAGATATGTATTACAACAATGTTTTAGATTTGATTGGCAATACCCCGTTGCTGAGCTTTAAGGATACACTTGGGTATGACATCTATGCAAAGGCAGAGTTTTTGAATCCGGGTGGAAGCATTAAGGATCGTATTGCAAAGAATATGTTAGAGGTTGCGGAGGCGCAGGGAAAACTTCGTCCGGGTATGACGATTATTGAACCTACAAGTGGAAATACCGGTATTGGTCTTGCGTTTTGTGGAGTAAGAAAGGGATACGATGTTATTATCGTTATGCCTGAAAATATGAGTGAAGAACGCAAGAAAATTATTAAGGCTCTTGGGGCACAGCTGGTGTTGACAGAGCCAAAGCTTAGTATTGGTGGTTGTGTAGATAAGGCAACGGAAATTTGTAACAGTGATCCGGAAAAATATTTTATGCCACAGCAGTTTATCAATCCGGCAAATCCGGATGTTCATTATCGAACAACCGCAGTTGAATTGTGCGAACAGCTTGGAAAGAAAATAGATATTTATGTTTCCGGTATCGGAAGTGGCGGAACCCTTCAGGGTGTTGCAAAATATCTTTTGGAGAAGAATCCGGATACAAAAATTGTAGCTGTGGAACCAAAGAATGTATCTGCGTTGCTGGGACATGAGCCGGGCTTACATCAGATTCAGGGTATTGGTGATGGATTTATTCCTGATATTTTGGACACAAGTATGATTACAGATATTGTTGAGGTGTCGGATGAGGATGCCATTGAAACAGCCAGAGAACTTGCGCGCGTGCAGGGACTTTTGGTTGGTACTTCATCAGGAGCCAATATCTGGACGGCAAAGCAGATGGCAAAGAAATATGGAGAAGACAAGGTAATTGCAACGGTTTTACCGGACCGTGCAGAACGTTATTTTAGTACATCTTTAATATAATATGTTGTGCAGATATGCACAGTATCATAGATAAAAGGTAGGAGGCATAGAGATGACAAAAATAGATATTTTATCAGGTTTTTTGGGAGCAGGAAAGACAACTTTGATTAAGAAGCTGATTCAGGAAGGATACCGGGGAGAAAAACTGGTACTTGTAGAAAATGAATTCGGAGAGATTGGTATCGATGGAGGATTCATGAAGGATGCCGGAGTCGAGATTACAGAGATGAATTCCGGATGTATCTGTTGTTCGCTTGTTGGTGATTTTGGAACCGCTCTAAAGCAGGTAGTAGCAGATTATGCACCGGACCGTATAATTATCGAACCATCCGGCGTTGGTAAGCTGTCTGATGTCATCAAGGCAGTGGAAGATGTCCGTAAAGAAGCAGATGTTGTCATCAACAGTGCAACAACTGTCGTTGATGCAGGAAAGTGCAAGATGTATATGAAGAATTTTGGTGAGTTCTTCAATAATCAGGTGGAAAGCGCAGGTACAATTGTACTCAGTCGTACACAGAGTGTATCTGAAAAGAAAATTGCAGAAGTGGAGAAACTTCTGCGTGAGCATAATCAGGATGCTGTTATCATTACCACTCCGTGGGATGATATCGATGGCAAGATGATTCTGGATGCGATGGAGCATGCCAATACATTGGATCAATTGATTGCAGAAGCAGTAGAAATTGCGAAGCATCATGAGCATCACCATCATGACCATGATCATGAACATCACCATCATGACCATGAAGGTCATCACCATGAGCATGGAGAGGATTGTACTTGCGGATGTCATGACCACGAACATGACCATGAACATGACCATGAACATGACCATGAACATCACCATCATGACCATGAGGGTCATCACCATGAGCATGGAGAGGATTGTACCTGCGGATGTCATGACCATGATCATCACGCAGATGAGGTGTTCACAAGCTGGGGAAAAGAAACAGCTAAGAAGTTCTCAGAGGAGGATTTGACACAGATTCTTGAGGCACTTGCAAAGGAAGAAAATCCATATGGAATCATTCTTCGTGCAAAGGGAATTGTTCCATGTACAGATGGAACATGGTTGCATTTTGATTTGACACCGGGCGAGTACGAGCTTCGTAAGGGTGCAGCAGATTATACAGGAAAGCTTTGTGTAATCGGAAGCAAGCTTGACGAGGATGCAATTTCACTGTTGTTTGGAGTATAAAAGAGGAGATTGATATGGCTATGTCAAAGCAGATAGAAGAAATTCCGGTATATATGTTTATGGGATTTTTAGAGAGTGGCAAAACAACGTTTGCGAATGAAACGTTGATTGAACGTGGATTTACAGAAGGAGAGCCGACTTTGCTTCTTGTATGTGAAGAAGGCGAAGAAGAATACGACGAAGAATATCTGAAAGGTCAGAATATATTTGTAGAATATCTCGAAGAGGAAAATTTGAATACAGAGTATCTTCTTGACCTGCAGGACAAATATAAACCAACACGTGTCATGATCGAATACAATGGAACCTGGAAGATGGAGAAGTTGTTTTCTATCCGTGTTCCAAAGGGATGGACCGTTGTTCAGGTAATCACCTTTGTAGATGCGACAACCTTTGATGTTTATATGGCAAACATGAAAGCGATGATGATGGAACAGCTTTCAACAGCAGATATGATTATCTTTAACCGTTGTGATGAAAATACAAAGCGTGCTGAGTACAGAAGAAGTCTTCGTGCAGTAAACCGTAGAGCACAGGTGATTTTTGAAAACAAGGATGGTCTTGCAGAGGTAGGAGATGATGAAGTGTTCCTTCCTTACGATATCGACCAGCCTAGTATCGTGCTTGAAGATGAAGATTTTGGTCTGTTTTATATTGATGCGTGTGACAATCCGGACAAGTATGTCGGAAAACAGATTACATTTAAGGCGATGGTTCATAAGCCAAAGGAATATAAAGATAATGAATTTGTTCCGGGCCGTTTTGCAATGACCTGTTGTGCAGATGATATTGCATTTATCGGATTTAAATGTTATTCCAATCTGACAAAGCATTTGACAGACCGTCAGTGGGTGACAGTAACCGGAACAATTGACAAAGAGTTTTATCCGGATTTTGAAGGCGATGGTCCGGTGATTCATGCAACAAAGATTGAGCCGGCAAAACCGGCAGCAGAAGAATTGGTTTATTTTAATTAAACGGAACCTGGAAGGAGTACGTGATGATTTTATCTTGTGAAGATGTGTCACTTGGATATGAAGGTAAGGCAGTGGTAGAACATCTGAATTTTCAGATTCATACAGGGGACTATCTGTGTATATTAGGCGAAAATGGATCAGGAAAAAGTACTCTGATGAAAGCGATTCTGGGTATGAAAAAACCAATGAGTGGTCGACTCACAATGGGAGAAAATCTGAAAGCAAACGAGATTGGCTACCTGCCACAACAGACAGTTACACAGCGCGATTTTCCGGCAAGTGTACAGGAAATCGTGATGTCCGGTTTTTTGGCAAAACGGGGGATGCGTCCATTTTATAGCAAGGAGGAGCGCAAGCTTGCAACTGCAAACATGAAACGTTTGGAAATCGAGTCTCTTCGTAAGAAATGCTATCGTGATCTGTCAGGAGGACAGCAACAGAGGGTGTTGCTCGCAAGAGCCCTTTGTGCAACGACAAAGCTTTTGCTTTTGGATGAACCGGTTGCGGGACTGGATCCAAGGGTGACAGTCGAGATGTACGAGCTTATTAAGAAACTGAACCGTGAGGGAATCACAGTCATTATGGTATCCCATGATGTGGAGGCAGCAGCGGGATATGCAAATAAGATTCTCCATGTCAGTGATGAACCTGTATTTTTTGAAGATACAAAAGATTTTTTTGAGAGCAGACTTGGAAGAGAATTTGTGAAAACAGATTCGATGCATGCGTAGAATGAAAAGGAGACAATTATGTGGAATACAATGATTGAATATCTGCAATATCCCTTCGTGAGAAGGATTTTAATTGCCGGAATTCTGGTCGCATTTTGCGCATCGTTACTAGGTGTTACGTTAGTGTTGAAACGTTTTTCGTATATTGGTGATGGCTTGTCGCATGTTGCCTTTTCTGCAATGGCAGTGGCGATGGTTTTGAAAACCACCAATAATATGTTAATCATTCTTCCCATTACAGTGATTGCAGCGATATTGATGCTGAAAACAGGACAAAACTCGAAGCTTCGTGGAGATGCGATGCTGGCCCTTTTATCCGTGAGTGCATTGGGAATTGGTTATCTGATTTTGAATTTGTCCGGTACATCGCAGAATGTGTCCGGTGATGTCTGTTCGACATTGTTTGGTGCAGCAAGTATTTTAACGCTTTCCAATATGGATGTATGGATTTGCCTTTTGCTGTCCTGCTTAGTATTGGCATTTTATCTTTTGTATTATCATAAGATCTTTTCTGTCACATTTGATGAAGGATTTGCAAGAGCGACGGGGATTCATACCGGTGCATACAATGTTTTGATGGCAGTCGTGACTGCGGTAGTGATTGTGATTGCAATGAATATCGTTGGCTCATTGTTGGTATCAGCGCTGATTATTTTCCCGGCGTTATCGGCAATGAGGGTATTTCGCAATTATAAGAGCGTGATTTGTTGTTCGGCAATTTTTGGTGTTGTGTCTGCTTTTTTTGGAATTGTGATTTCGATTGTAGCATCCACACCGGTTAGTGCGACGATTGTGGCAATTGATTTGTTTGGTTTTTTGGTTTTCTGCTTGCTTGGCTTTGTCCTTCATAGGGAGTAATAATTATGAAGAAAAAATATAAATGGATAATCGTATTTTGTGTAGCTTGCATGATTACAGGATGTACTCCTGAAATCCAAGAGACAGAGGATAAGGTTGTATTGTGTACAAGTTTTGCTGCATATGATTGGACAAGGCAATTGCTGAGTGGTTGTGAAGGGATTCGATGCGAGCTTTTGGTTGATACAGGGGTCGATTTACACAGCTATCAGCCAACTGCGCAGGACATTATGCGAATCGCAAATTGTGATGTGCTGATTTATGTGGGCGGGGAAAGTGATACCTGGGTGAAAACGGCGATGGAGCAATCCGGAAACAAAGATATTATATCCTTTGGACTCATGGAGTTTGTAGGTGATTTGGCTTTGGATGAAGTGCATATTGGCGAACATGCACACCATCATGAGCATGAAGGTCACGAGGAACATGCAAACATGGAGGAAGAAATAGAGAAGGATGAACATGTGTGGCTTTCCTTTACCAATGCAAAAGCCTGTTGCAAGAGACTTGCAGGTGTTTTGAGTGAACTGCAACCATCACAGACAAAACAGATACAAGAAAATTTAAAACAATATCAAAGCGTGTTGTCAGATTTGGATTTGCAGTTAGAACAGGTGGTTTCCAATGGAAAAAAAGATATGATACTCATTGCAGACCGGTTTGCATTTTTATATTTATTAAATGATTATGATTTGGGCTATCATGCAGCATTTTCGGGATGCTCTGCAGATGCTGAGGTTGATGTATCCACAGTGACGGACTTGGTAGATGATTTGCGTAACGAACAGCTTTCTGTGATTTTCGTGGCCGATAATAGTCCGACGGATTTAGCGGATACAATTATTGAGAGTGCCAAGATGGATGTAGAGGTCTTAAGATTATATTCTATGCAGGGAGTGAATGCAGAGGATATCGAAAAGGGAAACACATACGTTTCTTATATGGAAGAAAATATTTGCTCTCTTGCAAAAGCATTAGAATCTGAGTTCACAGATTTTTGACATTTTTTTCAAATAATAACCACAGAAACGAATTAAGATATACAACATAAAGTTGATAAATAGATTTGTTTTGAAAAGTAGGAGGAATGAAAAATGATGAATGATTTTGAACAAAACAATGATGAGACATTGAATGGGACTTCTCTCGGACAAAATCATGACATGACTCAGATGGGATATACACAACCGCAGTCCATGCCAGTGTATGCACAACCGGAAGAACCGAATGTGCAGATGGAGCATATGCAAAGTCAGCAACCACAGATGGGAAATCCACAGATGGGAAATCCACAAATTCCACAGATGGAAAATCCGCAGATGGGATATTCGAATAATCCGCAGATGAATTACTCAAGAAATTCACAGATGGAACATACATCAATGAGTAACCCGCAGATGTATACACAGAATGTACATGCGAATATAAAGCAGGAACCACATCCGGATATGCCACATATGAATCCATATAATCTTAGTTCTATGCAGAAAATGGTTGAGCAGGAACAAGAGAAGAAAATAAAGAAATCCAAAAAAAGAAAGAAAAACGGAAAAGTGGTTCGTTTCTTTAAGAAAGGAGTTGCAGTTGTCGTAGCAGCAGCCGTATTTGGAAGTGTATCCGGAGGCGTTTTTTATCTGGTAACAGATAAGCAGATTGAAAAAATCGACGAGCTAAAGAAACAACAGGAGACAGCGAAGACAACCCTGCATACTGTAGATAGTATTTCTGTACCAACATCTACTTCTGCATCAGGTGGTATGGATGTTTCAGCCATTGCAGAAAGCGTGATGCCAAGTGTAGTAGCGATTAATATTTCAGCTGTTGTAGAACGTCAGGATTGGTTTGGTTTTGTACAAAAGTATGAGTCAGAAGGCTCAGGCTCAGGAATCATAGTAGGACAGAATAATTCGGAACTATTAATTGTGACAAACAACCATGTTGTCAGTGATGCGACAGAAGTATATGTCAGCTTTATCGATGGTGAAAGCTATGAGGCCAAGGTAAAGGGAACGGACAATGACAATGATCTTGCGATTATTGTAGTCAACCTGAAGGATATTTCAGATTCAACGATGAATCAGATAAAGGTGGCAACAATTGGCGATTCGGATTCTGTAAAAGTTGGTGAACAGGTGGTTGCAATTGGCAATGCTCTTGGATATGGACAGTCAGTAACAACCGGTATTGTCAGTGCAAAAGATCGTACCAATGAAACGAATTCAACACCTTTAATTCAGACTGATGCAGCCATTAATCCAGGAAATAGTGGTGGCGCGCTTTTGAATATGAAGGGGGAAGTAATTGGAATCAATTCATCCAAATATGCAGATACTACCGTAGAAGGAATGGGATATGCGATTCCGATTACCGCCGTTTCTGACCAGCTTGACAATTTGATGAATTTGAAGACCAGAGAAAAGGTGGACGAAGAAGAACGTGGATATCTGGGCATTTCATGTGGCTCGATTACACAAGAGGCTTCAGAGATGTATGGAATTCCTCAGGGCGTGATTGTTACAGAGGTAAATGAAGGTAGCGGTGCACAAAAGGCCGGTATCAAGAAAAACTATATCATTACAAAGATAGATGGACAGTCAGTGAGCAGTGCGGAAGATTTGACTTCAAAGCTTGGTTACTACAAAGTCGGAGAAAAAGTATCCATCACATATCAATATTTGGATGATGATGAATACCAGGAAAAAACGGTCGATGTGACACTGGGTGAAAACCCGAATAAATCGGAAAAATAGTCAGAATGGGCAAACTGAAAAAACGTTTCAGTTTGCCTATTTTTTTCTTTATTTCGCTTGACATTTGATGATGGTAGTGATACTCTAGGAAATGAAGTTAGCACTCGATTGAAATGAGTGCTAATAAAACAACAAAGGAGTGATGAAATGGAGCTAGATGAGCGCAAGAAGAAAATCCTGAAAGCCATCATAGCAAACTACCTGGAAACCGGAGAACCGGTGGGGTCGAGAACCATCTCAAAATTCACAGATTTAAACTTAAGTTCCGCAACGATTCGAAATGAAATGGCGGATTTGGAGGAGATGGGTTACATCATTCAACCGCATACCTCTGCAGGACGTATTCCAACTGATGCGGGTTATCGCTTTTATGTGGATCAGTTGATGGAGGAAAAAGAGGAAGTTGCAGAGCTTGCAAATCAGGAAAAAAACACGCTGCTTGAACGAGTAGATCGTATGGAGCTATTGCTAAAGCAGGTAGCAAAGGTGTTGGCTTACAATACAAACTACGCTACGATGGTAACAGCACCGAATTACGAAAAAAAAGTGAAATTCATTCAGCTGTCACAGGTAGATGTTCAGAATTTATTAGCTGTGATTGTGGTTGAGGGAAACATTATCAAGAATCAGATGATTCACGTGGATGTGGAGCTCGACAATGAGGATGTTTTGAAATTCAATATTCTGCTTAACACCTTCTTGCAGGGTGCAAGCCTGGAGGACATCAATCTGGAGATGATTCAGGAGATGAAGAAACAATCGGGTGAATATGCAGAGATTTTGGATCAGATATTCAAGGGAATTGTGGAAGCAATTCATGAAGCACAGCAACTGGAAATCTATACCAGCGGTGCAACGAATATCCTGAAGTATCCGGAGCTCGGAGATATTACAAAAACAAGTGAGCTTTTGGAAAAATTGGAAGATAAGACAGAGCTTTCACATATGTTGGAAGAGACAAGAGGAAAGGCAGGAGAGACCGGTATCCAGGTATATATTGGAGACGAGACTACTGTCCAGAACATGAAGGATTGTTCTCTTGTAACAGCAACCTATGAGATGCCGGAGGGTGCCAAGGGTACCATCGGTATTTTGGGTCCAAAGCGAATGGATTATAAGAAGGTTGTCAGTACGTTGAAGAATCTGACTATCGAATTGGATGATATTTTCAAGAAAGGAAAAAGAGGTGAATAAAATGGCCACAAAGCAAAATGTAAATCCAGAACAAGAGGAAGAAACTGTAGAAGCTGTGCAGGCTGTTGAAGATGCACCTGTTACCGAGGGGACAGCGGTCTCAATTGAACAAGAGCAGACAGAACAGGAAAAACCAAAGCCGGTTCCAAAGGGAAGCAGACGTGGCAGTAAGGCATTGCAGTTAGAACTTGAAAAGACAAAGGAATTAGCACAGGCAAATGAGGAAAAATATAAGCGTTTGCAGGCTGATTACGAAAACATGACACAGAGAAATGAAAAAGAAGCAGGTAAGATGTATGATTTCGGTGCCAAAGACGTGCTGGAAAAGCTCCTTCCTGTGGTAGATAATTTCGAACGTGCACTTTCCAGCATTCCTGAGGAGGATATGGAACGGGGATTCGAACAGGGCGTAGATAAAATCTACAGACAGCTTATTGATTGTCTCGATAACCTTGGAGTAGCTCCGATGGATGCGGAAGGAAAAGAATTCGATCCGGAATTTCATCATGCAGTGTCTCATGTGGAAGATGAAAACTATGGTGAGAACATCGTAGTGGAGGAAATGCAAAAGGGATACATGTATAAGGATCAGGTATTAAGATTCAGTATGGTAAAGGTTGCAAATTAACCTTTCAACATAAATTATATTTAGGTTTATTTATTTAGGAGGATAATAAAATGGGAAAGATTATTGGTATTGACTTAGGTACAACAAATTCATGTGTTGCTGTTATGGAAGGTGGTAAGCCTGTTGTTATTACAAATGCAGAGGGTTCCAGAACGACTCCATCTGTAGTTGCATTTACAAAGAGTGGTGAGCGTGTTGTCGGTGATGCTGCTAAGCGTCAGGCTGTTACAAATGCAGATAAGACCATTTCATCTATTAAGAGACATATGGGTAGCGATTACAAGGTAGAAATCGATGGCAAGAAGTATTCTCCACAGGAGATTTCAGCTATGACATTGATGAAGCTTAAGAGAGATGCAGAAAGCTATATCGGTGAGCCTGTAACAGAAGCTGTTATTACAGTTCCTGCTTACTTTACAGACTCTCAGAGACAGGCAACAAAGGATGCCGGTAAGATTGCAGGTTTGGATGTAAAGAGAATCATCAACGAGCCAACAGCCGCTGCACTTTCTTATGGTCTTGACAATGAAAAAGAGCAGAAGATCATGGTATAC
>JBJENA010000035.1:0-4334 GCA_051879955.1 Wujia sp. | reverse complement strand
AGAAAAAATGGATAATATTACAAGTGAAGCATTGGTAAATGCAGCTTCTGCAATTGGTGCAGGTATTGCTGTATGTTCAGGTATTGGTTCAGGTATTGGACAGGGTATCGCAGCTGGTTACGGTGCGTCTGCAGTAGGACGTAATCCGGGTGCAAAGGGTGATATCATGTCAACCATGCTCCTTGGACAGGCAGTTGCGGAGACAACCGGTTTGTATGGATTGGTTGTGGCATTGCTTCTTATGTTCGTGAAACCTTTTAAGTAAAATACGGATTCGTAAGGAGGATAAGCGAATATGACAGGAATGGCAAATATAGCGCTTCTGTCAGAATCGGCAGGCCGTATCTTTGGATTGGATGCGCAGCTATTGTTTGATGTCCTGGTTCAGGGCTTTGCGGTATTCCTTTTGTTTGTGTTCTTGACAAATATTCTGATTAATCCGGTACGTAAGGTGCTTGAGGACAGACAAAATAAAATCAAGAATGATTTGGAAAGCGCAGCCAATGACCGCGAGGAAGCGGCAAAGATGAAAGCTCAGTACGATGAGAGGATTAAGACGGTAGAGTCTGAGGCTTCAGAGATTCTTGCAGATGCAAGAAAACGTGCAATCAAGAATGAGGAAAACATTGTTGCACAGGCAAAGGAAGAAGCAAGTCGTATCATCAGCAGAGCCAACCAGGAGGCAGAACTTGAAAAGAGCAGAGTGAAAGATGAAGTGAAGCAGGAAATTGTGAGTGTCGCAACCGTTATGGCAGGGAAGTTTGTCTCTGAGACACTGGATGAGAGTAAGCAGGCTTCCTTGATCGAGGAGACGCTGAAAGAAATGGGTGAGGATACATGGCAAAACAAGTAGAAACAACCTATGGAGATGCGCTCTTGCAGCTTGCGATAGAAGAGGGAAAGTTAGACAGCCTGTATGAGGAAGCGCAGAGTCTTGTGGAAGTATTGAAGAACAACGAAGAATTGATTCAGATTCTCAATCATCCACAGATTGACAAAGAAGAAAAAAAGAAATTGATAGAGAATATCTTTGCAGACCGTTTGTCTAAGGACATGATTGGTTTGTTGTTGTTGCTGGTAGAAAAAGATCACAGCGCACAGACAAAGAAGGTTCTCGAATACTTTATCCGACAGGTAAAGAAAGAAAAAAATATAGGAGTTGCAAGTGTGGTTTCTGCCATTACACTGACGGATAGTCAGAAAATGGCAATCAAAAACCGTCTGATTGAGACAACCAGCTATGACAGTATGGAGATTTCATATGACACAGATAAGAGTCTGATTGGCGGGCTTGTAATCCGAATCGAAGACAGAGTGGTTGACAGTAGTATCAAAACCAAGATTGAGAAGATGTCGCAATCGCTCGTATAAGGAGGTGTTCGTGTTCCATGAATTTAAAACCGGAAGAGATTAGTTCAGTAATCAAAGAGCAGATTAAGAACTATCAGACAAAACTGGAAACATCGGATGTCGGAACCGTCATTCAGGTTGCCGACGGAATTGCTCGTATTCATGGTCTTGAAAATGCGATGCAAGGCGAACTCCTGGAATTCCCTGGTGAGGTTTTCGGAATGGTAATGAACCTCGAGGAAGATAATGTAGGTGCTGTTCTTCTCGGTGACAGTAAGAACATTAACGAAGGAGATATCGTAAAGACAACAGGACGCGTGGTTGAGGTACCTGTTGGCGACGCAATGCTTGGACGTGTCGTAAATGCTTTGGGACAGCCGATTGATGGGAAAGGTCCAATCGAAACAACCAAATCCAGACAGATTGAGAGAGTTGCTTCAGGTGTTATCTCTCGTAAGTCTGTAGATACACCACTTCAGACTGGTATCAAAGCGATTGATGCCATGGTTCCGATCGGAAGAGGACAAAGAGAGCTGATTATCGGTGACCGTCAGACAGGTAAGACTGCGATTGCCGTTGATACCATTATTAACCAGAAGGGACAGGGTGTAAACTGTGTTTACGTTGCGATTGGTCAGAAGGCTTCTACCGTTGCAAACATCGTAAAGACATTGACAGAGTATGGTGCCATGTCCTATACAACCGTTGTAGCATCCACAGCCAGTGATTTGGCACCACTTCAGTACATTGCACCATATGCAGGTTGTGCAATCGGTGAAGAGTGGATGGAAAATGGAAAGGATGTATTGGTTGTGTACGATGACTTGTCAAAGCATGCAACTGCTTACCGTACACTTTCCCTGTTGCTTCGCAGACCACCAGGACGTGAGGCATATCCGGGTGATGTATTCTACCTGCATTCCAGACTGTTGGAGCGTGCTGCAAAGCTTTCCGACGAATTGGGCGGAGGTTCTTTGACAGCGCTTCCAATCATTGAAACACAGGCAGGCGATGTATCTGCTTATATTCCAACAAATGTAATTTCCATTACAGATGGACAGATTTACCTGGAAACAGAAATGTTCAATTCCGGTTTCAGACCTGCTGTAAACGCTGGTCTTTCTGTATCCCGAGTAGGTGGAGCTGCGCAGATTGGTGCCATGAAGAAGCTGGCATCACCAATTCGTGTAGAACTTGCACAGTATCGTGAATTGGCTGCATTCTCGCAGTTTGGTTCCGAGCTTGATGATGATACAAAGGATAAGCTTGCACAGGGTGAACGTATCAAGGAAATGCTCAAGCAGCCACAGTATAAGCCGATGCCGGTTGAAAAACAGGTTGTTATTATCTATGCGGCTACCAGAAGATATCTGCTTGATATTCCGGTTGATCGTGTATTGGAATTTGAAAGTGGATTGTTTGAGTATATTTCCACAAACAACCCTGAGATTTTTGAGAATATTAAGACACAGAAGAAGCTGACAGATGAAATCGAAGAGAGTCTGAAGAAGGCAATTACACAGTTCAAGGAAACATTCTAATGGTATAAAGGAGGGTGATCTTTCTTGGCATCCATGAGAGATATCAAGCGGCGCAAAGAAAGCGTCCAGAGCACGCAGCAGATCACGAAGGCTATGAAATTGGTCGCAACGGTCAAGCTTCAAAAAGCCAGGGGAAAAGCTGAGAGCAACAAACCATATTTTAATATGCTCTATAATACCATTTGTTCCATCCTTGCAAAAACTCGCAACACAGATCACAAATATTTGACAGAGAATGCATGCACCAAAAAAGCGGTCATTGCCATCACATCAAACCGTGGTCTGGCAGGCGGATACAACAACAATATCGTAAAGGAGATTGTTGCTGGAGGTTTCAAGCCGGAGGATACTTATATCTATGGAATTGGAAAAAAGGGTATCGAGGGTCTTGTGCGCAAGGGATATTCGATTCATCAGGATGATTCAGAGGTAATCAATGCACCCCTTTTCGCGGATGCGATGGAGCTGACAAAACAGCTTTTGACACAGTTTTCGAGAGGTGAAATCGGAGAGATATACATTGCATACACGAATTTCAAAAATACGGTTTCTCAAGAGCCGATGTTGATGAAATTACTTCCGATTCGTGCAGAGGATTTTGAGAGTGAAGCAGCTTCACAGGATGATAGCAAGCTGTTGATGAACTTCGAACCATCAGAGGAAGAGGTTCTGGACCAGATCGTACCAAAATATATGTCCAACATTATTTATGGTGCATTGCTTGAGGCAGTAGCCAGTGAAAATGGTGCGAGAATGCAGGCGATGGATTCCGCAACCAGCAATGCAGAGGATATGATTGGAAGTCTGTCACTCAAATACAATAGAGCAAGACAAAGTGCAATTACACAGGAGCTCACGGAGATTATTGCCGGAGCAGATGCAATTTCGTAAGAATTGCAGCCAAATAGATGTAGTAAGGAGAATAAGGAAATGGCAGATACAAATGTAGGTAAGGTTACCCAGATTGTAGGTGCCGTTATCGATGCAAAGTTCTCAGAGGGAAAGCTTCCTGAGATACACGATGCGATAACGATTGCCCGCAAAGACGGTGATACATTGTATGCTGAGGTATCGCAGCACCTTGGTGACGATACTGTCCGTTGTATAGCGATGGGACCAACCGATGGTCTTGTAAGAGGTATGGAGGCGGTAGGAACCGGTGCTCCAATCACTGTACCGGTTGGTGAAGCTACACTTGGACGTATGTTCAATGTATTGGGTCAGCCAATTGACAATAAACCGGCACCTGAAGTAGACACCTATCTTCCAATTCACAGAAAAGCTCCGGCTTTTTCTGAGCAGTCGACAGAGACTGAGATTTTGGAAACCGGTATCAAGGTCGTAGATCTTTTGTGTCCATACCAAAAGGGTGGAAAGATTGGTCTGTTCGGTGGAGCCGGAGTAGGTAAGACAGTCCTGATTCAGGAGTTGATTACAAATATC
>JBJENA010000034.1:0-18021 GCA_051879955.1 Wujia sp. | reverse complement strand
ACATTGGAGACCAGTCGAAAGGCGAAAGCATTACAAGAGGTAAATGAAAAAGCAGTTTCGCAGCTGGAAGAATTCAAAACTTACAGTCTGGGCAACCTGGAAGATAAATATGGTGCTCCGACTGTTAAGACAAAGAAGGCAACCCTGTATGACAAAAGCGGTAATGCTATAGTAACCGATATGGAATACAGAGTATACGAGTATAGCATTGCGGGAACAGCAAATCCTTTTGTAGCTGGCGCGAAGAAAGATAAGTATGTGAACAAAGTTGTGTTAGATGATCTTGCCAACAAAGTTCGTGATTACGGTGGAAAGACAGCAGCTGAACATTACAAAGTTGCGTATAATCTTTCGGATGCTGAAGTGGCAGCATTGTCAGGTTTTAGTAAAACAAATGAGGGTTCTCTTGTAAAATACGATTCAGAAGGTTATATCAACGCCGTTGTATGCACAAATGAGAATCAAGATGGTAGTGATGTTACGTATGTGCAGGATCCGAACACCATCAATCTTGGTAACATGCAGAATATGGACAAGAATACAGTGGCACTTGTAATGGGTGATACTTCAAGCTTCGATTCACAGGCGTTCGTAGCATTGTTTGCAAAGGCAATGGCACACCTTAGAGATTTGGATTATGATTCCTGGGAACAGGCGCTTGTAAATATCGATAGTGAGTCTATCTTGTCTCAGGACAGCATGAATCGTTCCAAGAGATTGATTAAGATTTATTCAGACATGGAGACGGATGTTACAACCGGTAAGGATTCCTATGTTGTGAAGGTAGATGTATACTATGATTACAACTATACCTTATCTACAGATAACAATAAATCTGAGACATATCACGATACCATTCATTACAACGTATTTAGCCAGAGATTTTTCACAGATGAGGCTCCGGCAATCTATTTTGAGTATCAGCCGTATGCGGTATCAGAAAGTAATGAAGACAGCACAACTGTAGAATACCAGAAGGATGATTATATCCTTATAGACAACCACGTGGATGAATGTAAAATCTATTTGTACAAGCCATATCTGGATCAGATGAACGTAAGTGATGGTGCTACAATTTCCGGTTACTATTCGTATGATAGTAATGGCGATGGTACACCGGATTCTAAGGAACCATATTACACATACTATACAAAGACCGATAAGAAGCAAAAGGTAAAGATTCATCTTGCAACAAAGGTTGAAAATACCGGTCTTTATAATCTTGACAAGGATGGCAAGTGTACAAACGGTAAGAAACGTTTCTTTATCTTTACGAACCTGGATATTGCAGGGTTCTATGATAAAGATAATGAAAATGTAGAAGCAGCAAATTCACAATTCACATCAGATGCGTATTCAGATATTTTCCCATATGTAAAGGGTGAAATGGAAACAGCACAGAATGTGGATGAAGAGACATCAGCAAGTTATAACAAATATGCAACCGGAAATCGTTACAGAACATTGACAGAGGGTGCATCCGAAGAAAAATCACAGAGAATTCTTTATGCATTAAATGAAGATCTTCGTGAGGCAGACCGTCTGTTTACTGTAACCGTTTACCTTGATCCGATTCAGGATGATGGAACAAAGAATGTGAACTTAAATGAAGTAAAACTATCTGGAGCGAAAGGGGAGTAATTAGTTGAAGAAAATCAAACAATTTTTTAGAAAACTAAACAACGCGGGCTCTAGTATAGTAATGGTAGTTGTTTCTATCGCATTTGTAGGTATTATCGTAGGAGCGTTGCTTTCAGCGGCGGGTCTTTCGTATAAGCTGAAGATGGAAGATTTGAATTCCAGAGATAATTTCTACTATGTAGAGCAGGCGTTAAATGAGATTTATGCAGGTGTTGGTGCGGAAACCGTTGAAAACCTTCAGGATGCATATATCTACACCGTTGAGAATATGGTTGAATTCGACTTGATCAGCGGAAAGTACAAGACCAAGACCAAAGAACAAGCACAGGCGATGTTTACCAAGGAATTTATGGCTCTCTTGCAGAGAAATGACTTCTTTAGTGTAAGTATTTCCGATTTGGCAAAGGTTCTTGCATCTTACATCTCAAACGACACGGTTAAGCTTGATTCATCAAAGCTGTATGTTGAGATTAAGAAAAATGACAAGGCTGAAGTTGTTGGTATGGTTATCAAGAACGTTAAGGTTGTCAGAACACAGGAGTATGACCGTTCTGTAGCGAATGGTGCATACACACAGAGTATCACAACGGATATTGAGATTGGTGAGCCGGATTTCGAAGTGTTGTTTGATGCTTCAGAGAACGATGATCCAAACATCATCAAGTACGCATTGGTTGCGGATATGGGTGTGGAAATCTTCCAGCCGGAAACACCGGTAACAATTGCCGGAAATGTTTACGCAGCAGCGGATTTCTACAATAAGAAGTACAATGAGAGTACTTTTGACACAAATGTATCGGATGATGATAAAGTATTCGAACCATCCATTGCTTATGTAAGAGAAGAAAAGGATGGTACTACCAAGAAGCTTTCTGAAATATATAAGCATGGTAGTGTAACAAGCAAAACAGGAAGCGATGATTTAACGGATACCGGTAATCAGTTATATAATAAGTATTCTACTTTGAACGATCCGGTTCTTCCGGGGCAGAAGGATTACTTCGATGGAGTAAACCAGAGAAGTATGTATTCCGGTTTGTTTATCAAGAATTCACAGGTTTCCATTCTTGCGAATTCGGTAGTCGTTCCGGGAACCATCGCAGTTATGGATAAGTCATCTCTTTCCATCTATGGTAAGTCTGGTAACAAGACAGCGGAATCAGAAGTATGGACAGATAACCTTGTGTTAGATGGATATAGCACAAAGGTGGATGAAGTGGATACGGAAGGTGTAACTACAACAAAGTATTCCGGTTCAGAAGCAATCATCAAAGCGAATATGTTCGTAAAGGATGATACAGAATTGAATGCAGCCGGTTCCAGCTTACAGCTGACTGGTGGATATTATGGATATGGAGATAGTACAACAAAGGATGAACGTACCTTTATTCCTACTGTAAATGTTGAAAACTTCCAGTTCGAAGTGACAGATTCCCGTGGTGATGTTTCTACAGAGAATCGCGGACACTACAACAGTAGTGCGATTATTGTAAATGGAGAGCAAACAACTTTGGATCTTGTACGTACAGAGAAGATTTTCCTTGCAGGACGTACTTATATCGAACTCTCCAAGGATGTAGAACGTATGGAAGGTCAGGTGCGTGAGGGAGAACAGGTATATGATACAATTACAGATACCTATACCTATCATCCATATGATTATGATCCTGAACAACCAACAGTAGACCGTACGGAAGCAGACAAGACAACTTCTGTACAGGATTACAGAATGGGTGAGAGTATCTCTGTAAAGAGCAACCAGCTAGCTTACATTCCTCTTACTTATGCAGGAATTCCTACATTAAAGAAGGATGCAAAAGGAAATAGTATGGGATATTATGAAGCAACCTTACATACTGCATTGCAGGATAGTGTATTGTTTGAGAAGTATTTCCCATATAAAGTGTTTGCAAACAAGATTCCGTGTGTATTGCAGGAGGTTTCCGGCAAGAAGTATTATTACTACGATTTCAAGACTGCTTATAGTTTAATCGAACAACAGCTTTCAAGAGGCGTTGCTGTTTATAATTCGCAGAACGCAAGCAATTTGACATCTTTGGAAAGCTTGAACACATATGTGAATTGGAAAGACCAGTTTGAAACACCAAACTTCTTTGCAGCACAGTTCATTGAGGATTATACCGCTGAGCTGAACATGCATAGAACATATGTGAATGCAGTCAATAAGGATGGTTTGACAGATAGCGCAATTGCAGAGTATTTGACAGATATCGGCGATTATGAAGATTTCGAAGCAGGTACGATTGTATTGCCGGATGCGGAAAACAATCCGAATGTCAGCATCTACTCAAATGGTGCAATCACAGCAAAGACAGATACAAGCTTTAGCATTGTTCGTTCGGATGATGAAAATGTATTGGATACGTTGCTGACAAACGACAATACAAAGTTATTTAATGATGGAACAACGTTTGTTGCATCAAGTCTTCCAAGTTTTTTGGAGAGTGAGCGTGACTATGCGGTATCTACACCACAGGCATATCAGTTATCCAATGATTTGGAGATGGAATATGATTATATGAAGTGGAATCTTGGTCATTATGAGACAAGAACCGGACTTGCAGAAGAGCTTACAATTAATAACAATGAGCAGGAAAAGGCATATGTGAAGGAATTAGTTGAAAGTGATGAGTACGGAGATGCTAGTATTACTCCAATCAACCGTTTCCTGAATATGGATAAGATTGTGGCTACTACAAAGATTACTCCAAATGTATCCGGCTCAGATTCCGGTTCAACCGTTTTGGACTTAGCAAGCGGATACAGTGTCTGGGTAGACAGTGAAGATGTAACTGTAAAGGCAAAGGCCGAGGACAAGGGTATTGTCCGTGGTATTGTTGTAACAGAAGGTGATGTTTACTTCGATGAGAATGTACAGGATTTCGAGGGCTTGATAGTATCTGGTGGTAAGATTTATATTACACAGAAGCTTCATACAATCAATGCAAGTGCAGAAATCTGTCGTGCAATCCTTCGTGAGTGCCGATTGAATGGAGATGAAAATTCAAAATTTGTTTTGAATCTCTTTAAGGACTTCCAATTGGCTGAAGACGAAGAAACACCGACAACTCCAGGTACAGGTGATACAGAGACAAAGTCAATCGATAAGGTTGAATATTCCGATGTTATCAGTTTCAGTAACTGGATGAAGAACGTAGAATAGAGGTGGCCTATGGAACAGAGAAGATTTACGAAAAACAATGAAGGCTACTCTTTAATCGAGTTGATTATTGTGATTGCGGTAATTGCAGTGTTAACAACTGCTGCATTTGCCACAATGGCAATTATGAAAGATGCGAAGACAAAGGAAGCATCTAGTACCTTGGAGGATGAACTTTCAGCCCTTCAGAGCAGCGCAAAAGATAAGATGTGTATTGTAAGTGGTGTAGAGCAACCCGATTACAGTTTCGCATTAATGGTTTACCGTAACGGTGAGACCTATTACGCTAAAAAAGGTTACTACATAGGTGGCGGAGCAGATGTGACGCAGGCCAGTAGTTATGTTTTTGTAACCGGCGAGAATACAAATGGAGATAAGGGCGCAAGCTTTTCTTCCTATGTATCAGTCAAGTATGATAAAGGTACAACCGGTACTTCAAGAGATATTTCTTCTTCGGATCCGGTTTACATCATCTATGACCGCCATGGTATGTGCAAAACAGGAGATGGAACTTATACATTCTACCGTAAGGGCAGTGAAAGTGTTCCAACAGCAACTCTTGTTTTAAATAAAAATGGAAGTTGTACATCAAAATAAGAGAGGAGTGAGATGCTTTGAAAAAGGTAACAAAAGGAAATGAAGGCTTCTCTCTCATAGAGCTGATTATAGCGATTGCTGTGTTAGCTTTCTTGATGACTGCAGTTGGAGCTTTTATGTCGACAACCGTTCGTCAGAACAAGAAGGTAAAGGTGGATGTGAAGATGCAGACACAGGCACAGGATACCTATGATTTGATAACAGACGCTTTCATGCAGGCAGGTGACATTCTTGTCGCAGGCTATAAGACAGATGATAATTCAGCATTAGATTTTAGTAAGACAGGCGAGAGCTTTACTTCGACAACCGTAAATGAAGTATATTACGTAAAGGATGAGGCGGCAATGGATAGGGTCATTGCTTCTCCGGCAAGTTACGGTATACGATCCGGTGTTTCCCTGTCAAAAGGGGCAGGCGGAAATCTTAAGACGTTTACTGAGATAAATCCGGATGACCCGTTTTATCCAACTTATATTAGGATTGAAACATCCGTGCCATTGGATATGAACTATGTGCCTGGTGGAAATCCGGCTTCTATGGCGACACAGACAATTGCCAATACCTTGACAGGTGCAGGTGTTGCGGTGTCTTGTAAGCTGGAAAGCGGTATGACGAAGAAGGCTTATAGTGTAAATGATACATTGGTTCATTCTTTCTATTTTGAGGATGGAGTCATGTATTATGGTAGAAAGTATGCATACATGACAGATCTGGATGATTTTTGCAATATTGAGAATGATACATCAAAGAAATTGCATGTATACAACAAGAACTTCTGTAAGATTGATGTATCCGGTACAAGCGTGACCGGATGTGTAGCATCCATCGATGCAGAGAATGCAACTGTAGGAATTGATTTGTTCTATAACAAATCAAATATGGATTATACGACACTCGGACGTGTAAATGTTCGTAACTCGTATGTATTAAAACCAAGAAAGTAAGGAGGAAGGAAGTAACATGAAACGCAAAACAAAGATATTAATTTCAGCTTTATCTGTTATGCTTGTTGCAGCAATCGGTGTTGCGATTGCATCTTTCTCCTTGGCAGGTAAAGATGAGCCGTTGGCAGA
Organism: Wujia sp.; assembly: GCA_051879955.1. Lineage (GTDB taxonomy): Bacteria > Bacillota > Clostridia > Lachnospirales > Lachnospiraceae > Coprococcus_C. The sequence goes on along the minus strand of JBJENA010000034.1, from coordinate 11,529 downwards.
GAGTACGCAGTTGGTTGCTGATGCCAATGAAAATATGGATACAAAGACCATCATCGACTATATCATCGAAAATTCCAATTCGGAAGATGATGATGTTGATAAGGTCTACCATATCGCAGAAGTGTCTTCGTCAGGTACTGCATCAAACTTAGAAGCCTTTGCTGCAGGTGGATTCAAGGATTATGTTATTGATGGACACCGTACAATCGCAGATTTGATGGCTGAGGGTTGTGTTGATTACAGATGTATGAAGGGTAATACAACTGACAGCGAAGACATTGAGTTTTTGAACAAAGCTGATTTGATTTACGTAAGTAATGATGCAAGCAATAAGTTTGTAACGGGAAATGATTTATCTGAGGATGTGTATGATTTGATTCATACTTATGCGCTTGGAAAGTATCAGCCACTCATTATCGACAGTCCGGATGCAAAGAAAATTGATAATCCGACAGAGGTCAAGACAACAAATACTTTGGCTTCCAAAGTATTCTTGCCAAACGAGAAGGTATACTACACATATAAGTGGACAGATGGACTTTCAGCTGCTGATTATCTCGGACACAAGAGTGGATCATTGTACTTAGGTATTAACGGTACTACTCAGAAGAAGAGTGGTGTATGGTCTTCAGCATATGAAGTAAATCCAACGACAGACACAAGTGCAGAAGCATTTAGCGTTGCAAGAATTTTAACCATTTCAGCAGGTGGTACAGCATCCACAAAGACGGATGCAATCCTTGCAGGTTGTACACCAAAGACAGAGCTTTACAATGAAGCCGGGGAAAACATTGCTGCTACTGGAACGTATTATTCTCTTGATGCTGACTCAATTCTGTCAATCAATGGATACAATGGTCGTTATGCCAGACCATCTTACATCAAGAGGGAGTCTGTTACATTAAGTGATGTAGCAAATGATTCCGTTGTACTTACAGATTATGATATGGTAATTTTGGAAGATGACTGTATTAACCAGACAATTTCCGGAGAAGTTTATACAAAGCTTGCAAAAGCAATGTATGCAAAGGTACATATCGTGTATAGTGCAGCGATGGGAACAGCGGATACAACTACCGCGACACCTCCGGCTGATTTGAATCAGAATAACTATTCAAAGCTTTACTATTTAGTAGCCAGCACAGATAATGTTGCAAAGACAGAAAATGTTATGGTTACGACTCGTGAAGAATTTGGTGTGATTACTTCAGCGACTGATGCAGCTTCTGCAAAGGTAATCGCTGACTTGATTAACAACTCCGCTTGGAGAGGTATCGGAGGACCTGGTTCTTCTAACAAGTTTACTGTGTTGGAAATCCAGCCATGTTATCCGGTTGATAGAGATCTTGCGGAAGCAATCGAAGCAACAAAGCCAAGAAAGACGATGTATGCACAGCACTTTGGAAAAGGTAACTACTATACAGTTCCGGCGCAGGTTATGAACGGCTTCGCAAAGGAGCAGTTAGAAGAGGGAACAGAGTATTATGCATGGGAGCTTTCAAAGGCAAAGATTGCAGATGCTTTGAATCTTAGTGTAAGCCAGATTAATTTGGTGCAGATGTCGAGTGAAGAGCTTTCTGCGAACAAGACAGAGATTGTTGGTAACTACGACATGGTTTATATCGGTGGTAACACAAGTGCACTGAAGGATATTATGGAGTACAACAGTTTGCCTGGTTTGAGTGCAACAGATAACTGGTTGATTCACGGAGCAGACGTAAGTAAGTTAACAACCCTTCCAATCTATACGATGTATGCACATGGTGGTGATATGGTTCAGGTATCACTCGGACACATGGGTGAGTCCGGTGGTCCTGTAAGAGGTGGTACTCCGATGGCGAAAGTTGTTGTAGGTGGAAGCAGACAAGATTCTTTCGCATTGTTAAATGGTAATGATATTACTTATGATAACTACAAGGATTTAGAGAAGTATATCAAGCTTGGTATGCCAATCGTCCTCAGTTCTCAGATTACAAATGCTTATAATGCAGTTATTGACTTCGGATATAAGCAAAACAGCATTGATCCGGATTCTAACATGTTTAAGGTATTACAGGCATGTGCAGCATCCACAAAGGGCAATGTCCTTACAGATTTTGATGCAATGGCAACTGTAAGCCGAGACAATGATAGTGGCAGACTTGGTAGCACTGTAACAGGATATGTATCTGTATTCGCAACAAATGATACAGAAAATCCTGATGTAGATGCTGAAACGGGTGAGCCAAAGAATGGTAGAAAAGAAGATTTTTCAAATCTCTACCTCAATGCTACAAAGCGTCCAAAGCTTTCAATTACAAGTATGCCAAAGACCTATAGCCGTTTTGATGATTCAACAAAGCTGACAGATCATAATCTGAAGTTTAAGTATAACGTTTCCGGTTCTACAAAGTACTCAGTGAAGCTTTATATCGATGATGATGGAAACAGCAAGTTTGATCGTACGGCAGAGTTGATGGCAAGTGGTAATGCGACAGAGCTTACCTATACTTGTGCAAATGACTTCTTTGGTCCGCTTTACTGGATGATAGAGGTTACGGATACGAGTACAAAGATGACAGCAAGTACGACAGGTATTTGTTACATTCAGAGTGCATCACCTGAGAAGCAGCGTGTTAGTGTCCTTCAGATTATGCCTGGTGCAGAGAAAATCACTACCAATTGGGACGGCACAAAACAGGTGAAGGCAAGTGTTGGTGAAGGTGCACAGGGTTACAACTCTTTGTACTTCTGTACCGTATGTCAGCAGGCTTATGAGAGATTGGAGTACAATCCGGTAAGTAATGCAGGTGGTAGAACTCATATTAACACCATATATGGTGGTAACTACTTAGATTCCAATGGTGGAAAGACACCAACAGGCGTATACCTTGGTAAGCATGAGCATACCTTTGGTATCGTACAGTATGATTCCAATTTGTCTATATCAGATAATGGTAAAACAATAACAGGTATTGACAACTGGGATTACAACTTGGCTGATGAAATTGCTGATCGTTTTGACTTTGATATCGAGATTATGATTCGTGAAGAGTTTGAGAAGACAGCAAGCAAGGTAAGAGAAGCTTACGTAAAGGATCCAAAGACCGGAGTTGCTTATTCTGCTCAGTACAAGCAGGATTTGATTGATAACTTTGTGATTGATGAGAGTGATGAGGATTATGAAGCATACGAAGCTCTTACAACAGATGACGAACGTTTCGAGTTCATCAAGAAGCGTGAATTCAGTCAGGAAGCTAGTAAATATTGGCAGTTATATCAGTACATGTCAACACAGAGTGCAACCGCTTCAGGCGCAACGATTGTACAGGATGATGAGGGTGTTGATATCACTATGACAACCGTAGATGCAGAACAGCAGATGGTTGAAGCGATTGATGAAATCCTTGCAAACAGAATGGGAGATTATGCAGGTCGGACAGGCGATGATGATCTCGCAAAGGAATTGGAACGTATCAAGAAGCTTCGCAGATATTCTGATTATTACTCTATCGGAAGCTTGTATTACTATGATCCAACAACCGTTTATACAGATGCATACAAGGTATATGTAGAGGCGAAGGACAAGGAATTGCAATACAAGGAATTGTTCATGGAATATAGCCGTTATGCAGCTGGTGAGGATTGGTTGCTTGATTGCTACAGCACAGTAATCCTTGGACCAGCCGAAGACTTTGCAGGAGACGATATCACGGATGCAACTGCATTAGCAGATCTTGCAAGCTATATTGAGAATGAGGGACAGGTAATTCTCTTCCATGATACTTTGACGAAGTTTGCAGATGCAGGTTCTTCTACATTGACAGCAACATTGAGATCTTACTTTGGTATGGATCGTTACCATATGGATACGTCCGTTGCTTCAGGAAGCTATTATCCAAACTACACATCATCGGTTGATGATGATGAGTACTTCTTCTCAAACCTTTCTTCAAAGGACAAGACAGATGCTACTCGATTTAGTGGATGGGTAGATGAAATGAAGACCGTTTATCCGGGCTTCTCACCGAAGTATTTGACAAGTACTGCATATACAGACGGTGTCTACTGTTCAGGAACACTTGGTATCAACGCAAACTGTATCCCTTATCGTTATGCAGAAGCAGAATGGAGCATACAGTCCTTCTGGTACAATGGTGCGAAGTTCAATGCGAAGGATAATGACAAGTATGGTACAACAAAGGCATCTCAGAACAACAAGGGTATCGTAACGATGTATCCATTTACACTTGCTTCAGAGTTGAATGTTGGTGGTACACATCAGCAGGCATATGCTCTGGATTTGGAAGATGAGAACATGACAGTTTGGTATTCTCTTGCAGGTGATAACAATACGAAGGCAGGTTCTTCCTTGTTTGCCGGTTCACCAAGAGATGGTCGAGACAACTACTTCATCTACACATATGGTAATGTAAACTACTGTGGTGCCGGTCACTCAAATGTAACTGGTATCGGTAAGGATAACAACGATGAGCGTTATCTCTACTTGAATATTATTTGTAACTCTGTACGTAAGAGCGTAAAGCAGCCATCTATCTTCGTATACGACTACGATGCAAATGGTGGTACAATCAACAAGAAGATTAAGCAGGATATCAATGATGAGTACTCAACAAAGGTTGATGATATGGAGTCTTATCCGGAGTTTAACTTCAAGGTAACGGTTGATCCGGAAGCAAAGCTCAGTAAGGTTAAGATTTACTACGATCTTGACTACTCAGAGACAAATCGTGACAGCGCATACGTTGCTGGACCAGATCACGTATTGATTGCAGATTGGACAAGAACAAACGTAGAAGAGGGAACTGTGAAACCAGTATTCCGTTATGATTCTACTTTGGAAGTACTTTATAACTCAGCTGGAAATGAAATCAGAGAACCGGATTACACATACATCGATGCGGAAGGAAATGAAGTAACCGTTTCTCCAAGAGCTACGAAGCTCAAGCTTCAGCCAGAGTACTTTGCTCCATACAACAATGAATATACATATGTTGTAATCGAAGCAATTGATACAAAGGGTAACAAGGTTTACCAGAGAATCAAGATTATGATTAAGGATTACTTATTCAACTTGACCTAATAAGATTTTTGGACATGCCCGGTTTCGACCGGGCATGTTTTTTGCGCAATCAGCCGTCATCCTGCTAGATTACGGAAAATGTTAAGATATTTATTGAGGTGAGAGATAGTGGAAATATTACAAACCATATTGCAACAACAAAACCTACAGGCAATGATTCTGACGGATGGTTACAATATCCATCACTTAAGTGGATACACAGGGCATACCGGGATGTTATTTGTGTATCAGGATGGGGCAAAGATTCTGACGGATAGCCGATATACGGAACAGGTAACCATCGAGGCACCGGAATTTGATTGTGTGGATATTGCACGAGTAGGGTATTCGGAAACGATTTGTAAGATATTGGAAAGTAGCGAGATAATGAATCGAAAAAATAAGTCGTTTCGTATCGGTTTTGAAAATGAGGAAATCTCCTACAAGCAATACAAAGCCTTTCAAACAGCATTTCATAAATTGCAGGAAAAATACCGGATACAAATCGAGCTTGTAGAATTAAATGAATGTATTAATAAGCTTCGTGAGATTAAGACCGAGGAAGAAATCGCGAAGATTGCACAGGCAGAGCGTATCGGTGACTTAGCGTTTACGGATATCTTGTCATATATCGATGAGTATAAGGATAAGGGCTTGACAGAACGAGAGATTGCAAGGATGCTTGAGCAACGGATGTATGACCATGGGGCGCAGGCGTTAAGCTTCGATACGATTGCTGCTTCCGGAAGTAACAGCAGCTTGCCACACGCAACGCCTTCGGACCGTGTATTACAGGATGGCGATATGTTGACGATGGATTTTGGATGTAAGTATCAGGGATATTGCTCGGATATGACAAGAACCATTCATATTGGACATAACATTAGTACAAAACAAAAAGAGGTATATGCGGTTGTTTTAAAAGCGCAGACGAAGGCACTTGAAACTATCAAGCCGGGTGTGAAGTGTTCGGATGTGGATGCGGTTGCCAGAGATGTCATTGCCAAGGCAGGATATGGAGCATATTTCGGACATGGTCTGGGACACAGTGTGGGGTTGTACATCCATGAAGAACCGAGATTTTCACCAAGCTGTGATGTGATTTTAGAATCGGGTATGGTGATTACAGTGGAACCGGGCATTTATCTGCCGGGAGAATTCGGCGTGCGTATCGAGGATTTGATAGTGGTGACAGAGGATGGATATCGCAATCTGACAAAATCCGAGAAGCGGCTTATATGTATTGCATGATTGTTTTGCAATTAATCGTGCGAAAACATCAAAAAAGTTGTTGACAACAAGAAGGCTGTGTGGTAAATTATACGAGTATGTGAAAGACAAAAGCAGAGTATCCACTCTCACCTTAGCGCAAATGGGCGACTCGGGTCATGAATATGTAGATAGAAGAAGCTAGATTTCTGATATGCAATTCGAGGTGGATAGTTTGTCTATCCACTTTTTTAATTCATAATTTTGAAGGCATGGAGGTGCATATTATTAGCGAGTTAATGATTAACGAACAAATTAGAGACAAAGAGGTTCGTGTGGTAAGCGAGACAGGTGAACAGCTTGGCGTGATGTCATCAAAGGAAGCACAGAAGCTGGCAGATGAGGCAGGCGCAGATTTAATTAAGATTGCACCGACAGCAAAACCACCGGTTTGTAAGATTATGGATTACGGAAAGTTCCGTTATGAACAGTCCCGCCGTGAGAAGGAAGCAAAGAAAAAGCAGAAGACGATTGAGATTAAGGAAGTTCGTTTGTCGCCAAACATTGATGACAATGATCTCAATACCAAGGCGAACATGGCGAGAAAGTTTTTAACAAAGGGAGACAAGGTAAAGGTAACCCTTCGTTTCCGTGGTAGAGAACTTGCACATACAGATAATGGTAAGGCAATTTTAGATGCATTTGCCGAGAAACTTTCAGACGTATCAGTGGTTGATAAGCCAGCGAAGTTTGAAGGACGTAGTATGATCATGTTTTTAGCTGAAAAACGTTAAATTCATTATATATTGATGTATATTAAGGAGGAAGAACAATGCCAAAGTTAAAGACAAAGAGAGCAGCTGCAAAGCGCTTTAAGAAGACAGGAACAGGAGAACTCAAGAGAAGCAAGGCTTACAAGAGCCACATCCTTACTAAGAAGACTACAAAGAGAAAGAGAAATCTTAGAAAAGCAGCCATGACTGATGCTACAAACAGCAAGGTTATGAAGAAGATTTTACCATATTTATAGGATTATAGTAGGAGGAACGAACAATGGCAAGAATTAAAGGCGGCGTTGGCGCTAAGAAGAGACATAATAGAACATTAAAGCTCGCAAAGGGTTATAAGGGAGCTAGATCAAAGCAGTACAGAGTTGCAAAGCAGTCAGTTATGAGAGCTTTGACATCTTCTTATGCTGGTAGAAAGCAGAGAAAGAGACAGTTCAGACAGCTTTGGATCGCTCGTATCAATGCAGCAGCCAGAATGAATGGCCTTTCATACAGCAAGTTAATGCATGGTTTGAAGCTTGCAGGTGTTGATTTGAACAGAAAGATGCTCTCAGAGATGGCAATCAGCGATCCGGAAGGTTTTGCAAAGGTTGTTGAAGTTGCAAAGAGCAAACTTGCATAAATCGATATCACAGTTGTCGTGCGTAAACGGCAATGTATGCGAATTTATATAAAATCCCTCAGATGGTTCTGGGGGATTTTGCATATCATAGTAGTAGAATATACAACAAAAGGAAAAATAAAGAGGGATTATGACGAAAACAAATAAAAAAAAGAAACGACGATTTCAAAGTGTATTTGTATTAGTACTCTGTATGTTGCTTAGTATGCTGAGTCCTCTCCAGCTTCAGGCAAAAGAGTTAAACGCAGAGAATTTGTATGTATATGAGAATCCAATAGCCCAGACGGGTGATTTGAAACCGATGGAGGTTATTGAGATTCCGGATGCGGTCACCGATGAGAGGGGAACAGAGACTGCAGAGTACACAATCACGAATCATCGGGTATTAGACGCAACTCCATCTGCGGTATTTCGTAATGATTGGTCGGTATATTCCGATCAGTATTGCTACAATAATATGACACCAAAACAGCAGGAAATCTATAGCACAGTATATGCGCAGTGCGTGAGATATATCAATTATCAACTGGACGCTACAGAGATTTCGTCTTTGCTTGGGACCAGATATTGTATTGGACCGATTACATATGAGGGGATAACATTGCAGGAAGTGATCGATGTTATTTATACATTTATCTATCAAAATCCACAGTTTTACTTTTTGCAAAACAGTGTGATTCATAACTCAACTTCCTTCTATTTGGTTGTGTTTGATTCCATGGCAAATGGTGCAACGCGTTCACAGATTTCAAAATCCATGTTTACCAAGGTGGATACCATGGTTTCGATGGTGCAGGCAAAGACGACAGCGCTGGATAAGGCTTTGATGGCACATGACCTGGTATGTGCAAATGTGCTTTATGTGGAAGGAACCTATGACCAGTCTCTGTACAGTGCCGTTCTTTTGGGCAAGACAGTTTGCGCCGGATATACGAAATTGTTTAGTGTACTTGCAAATGCAGCAGGTCTTGATTGTGTAGGTATTACGAGTAATTCTCATGCATGGAACCGCATCCTCTTAAATGGTATGTGGTACAATGTAGATACAACTTGGGATGATCGTGATGATCTCGATGGATGTGTGAGAACTTATTTTGGTACTAGTGATGCTGCATTGCTTGTGGCAGATAGCAAACAGGTGAAAGAGTCGCATACCCAAAATGATTATTATGAAAAATGGGCTCCGAGCTGTCCGTGCGATTATGGCGCTACTGCCGGCTACGTGGAGGCAAGTGGATTGGTTTTAAGCGCGACACAGCTTGATTTTGATATGAATGTGAATAAGGTTGCTTATTTAACCTGTGGATTTTTGCCGGGGCAACCTACGGATACGAAGCTTGTTTATCAATCTTCAGATACCAGCGTTGTAGCAGTTGCTCAAAATGGTACGGTGCAGGCAGTCGGACCGGGAACTGCGGTAATTACAGTACGTAAGCCGACGAACAACCTGAAAGTTACATGTGCGGTGTCGGTTCGTCAGGCACTCCCGACACCGGCTGCTCCTAAGCTACAGAATCGTACGACCAATTCAATTGTGCTTGTACCAATAGAGGGTTGTCTGTATTCAAAGGATGGAAAGAATTGGCAGAAGAGTGCAATATTCAAGAATTTGAAACCAAATACTGCATATACCTTCTACATGAAGAAAGAAGCAGTTGGCAATTTTTCTGAAAGTGCTGTAAGTTTGGGTGCAACCTTTAAGACAAAGGCGTTACCACAGAATATTTCTTATCGTACGAAGCAGCAAAGCTACGGATGGAGTTCCTGGGCGAAAGATGGAAAGACTGCGGGAAAGACCGGCAAGACCAAGCGTGTAGAGGCATTTAAAATCAAGATTAACAATGCGAAATATACAGGAAATGTTGTCTACAATGCCTATATGCAGGGCAAGGGCTGGCAGGCTCCGATGAATAAGCAGAGCAAATGGAAGAAAAATGGAGCAAGCTGCGGTGCTACCGGAAAGCGTGTAGAAGCAATTGCCGTGAACCTTACCGGAAAGATGAAAACAAAATATGATATTTACTATCGTGTTTATGTAAAAGGGTATGGCTGGCTTGGCTGGGCAAAGAACGGTAAAGCTGCAGGAACCAGAGGTTTTTCCAAGGCTGTAGAGGGCATTCAAATCAAGCTTGTAAACAAGGGTGGTCGTGCTCCGGGGAAAACATCAAAATGCTTTGTAAAAAAATGAAAAAAATAGTTGACATATAGATTTTATAATGTTAATATACTACTTGCGTTGAGCAAAAAGCCCAGCGCAAAATGCGGGAGTGCTGGAATTGGCAGACAGGCTAGACTAAGGATCTAGTGATGGCAACGTCGTGTGGGTTCAAGTCCCATCTCCCGCATTACAACGAAAAGACATCCTTGAAGGATGTCTTTTTTGTTGTAATGCGGGAGATGGTTAATATATTTAGGATGGCAAGAAATTTATTTCTGTGTTAAAATATGGTACTGTTGTTAACAATAGAAAATATGGTGGTGTAAATATGAGTAATCACAAATCGAAACATAATACAAACCTGCAAAACAAGAAACAAAGCAACACGCAGACGCTACAATCTTTGAAGAGTGTGGATGTGTGTGCGTACTTGTATCTCTTTCTGATACTTGGCATCTATCCGTTGTTTATGGATGATAAGTATTTTAATATCACGATTACAAGACATAATTTTTTTCTGTTTGCGACAGGTCTTTATCTGGCGATTGCGTTGGTGGCGTATATGCTTGACAGCGTGCTTTCGAAGCATTTCGGTTTTGCCGGCGTGATGGATTGGCAAAGAGAAGGCGCATGGTGGAAACATACAGGCTTTTGGATGATGGCATTTTTCGCATCAAACCTGTTTGCCTGGTTTTGTGCAGAGGATCCTCAGGCTGCATGGAGTGGAAGCAACGGACGTTTTATGGGACTATGCATGTATCTCCTCTTTGCAGCGATGTTCGTGTTGCTTTCAAATCGATTTCGTCCATGGGATGCATTGATTCTGGTCTTTGCAGCAGCAAGTATCTTTGCATTTATTGTAGCGATTTTCCAGCATATGGAGATTGATTTCTTGCATTTGAAGGATAATATCGCAAAGGACCAGTACAGCAAATTTATCTCCACGTTTGGAAATATTAATATGTTTGCGTCGTTTTTGTCCGTTGCGATTCCTGTTTTTCTTGCATTTTATGTCTTCACAGAAAAGCGGTTGTATCGAATCGTCTGTGCAGTGACATTGATTTTTGCAGGAGTGACGATCCTGATTGCAAACAGTGATAGTGTATTTCTGGGGTTGGCTGCAGCTTTTGCCTTACTGTTTTTGGTTACGTATTACAAGGATTGCATGCGAAGATTTGTAGAGGGATTGTTGTGCCTTGCGACAGGTAATTTTATCCTTGGGCTCATAAATACGTATGCAAATACAAGATATGACAAAAAACGAGGCGGTCTGGCGCTCACACTCAACCGTCTGGATGTTGCACTTGGAATGTGTGCTGTACTTGTGGTCATCTATATCATCCTTTGTATCCTGCGCAAGAAGCTTGTGGGACCTGCGAAGCATTGGAACAAGAAAAAGGGTGTTGCAATCATCGTGATTGTAGGATTTATCTGTTGCGTTGCAGGTGTGATTGTTGGAAATAAGATGGGGATATCCTATTTCGTCTTTGACGAGGAGTGGGGAAGCTATCGTGGATTCATCTGGAGAAAGGTCGTTTCGGTTTATGGAGATGCCCCGCTTGTAAATAAAATCTTTGGATATGGAAATGAGAGCATGCGTGTGATTCTCAATTCTGTCTGTCATGATGAGATGATTGAAGTGACGGGAAAGGTATATGACAATGCGCACAATGAGTTGTTGCAGTATCTC
>JBJENA010000033.1:0-18037 GCA_051879955.1 Wujia sp. | reverse complement strand
AAATATATATTTTACACTCTTGAACATTACAATCTGTCCAGATTGTGAACAGTAACAATATAACAAATAAAAAACGCGCCAAGCCGGCGCGTTTTTTATATATCGGATTACTCCTCGATTCCGTTGTTCTTCAAGTAGTTTACAACATCCTCTACAGTTGACATATTTGCAACGTCATCTGCAGGAATCTCGCAACCATACTCTTCTTCAAGAGCCATAACCAACTCATACAAATCCAATGAATCTGCACCAAGGTCATCCTTGAATGAAGTAGAAAGCTCGATTTCGCTTTCATCAACGCTTAACTGCTCTGCAATAATTTCCTTTAACTTCTCTAACATGACTTATCTCCTTTAACTATGTATTTCATATCTCAAAATATACAATAGGTCTATATATATGTCAAGAATCAAAACTCTAATTTTTCAAATTCACTCAAAGGCATTGGTTTTGCAAAGAAAAAGCCCTGCGCAATGTCGCAATGGGATTTCTTCAAGAACTCCACATGCTCCTTTGTCTCCACACCTTCAGCGATAACCTGAAGCTTCAAATCCTTGGCCATACCAATTGTATGATTCACTACTATCTTTCCTTTTTCTGTTGAAATCTCGCTATCAAGGAAATCCTTATCAATCTTGATCGTATCAACAGAAATATTTCGAATCAGATTCAAGGACGAAAATCCTGAACCAAAATCATCTACTTCCAATCGGAATCCCAAATTCTGAAGCTTTACTAATACACGATTAAGCTCCTCCGGCTTATCCAGAAATAAGGACTCTGTAATCTCCAGATTCAACATACATGGTTTTAAATCATATCGATGTATCAATGACATGAGTACTTTTTCCAGGTTGTTATGTTGAATATGATATCTGGATATGTTTACAGAAATCGGCACCGGGGTACGGCCTTCATCCAGCCATTTACGAATCGTCCGACACGCAATTTCCCACATATACTCATCCAATTTTAAGATAAATCCATTTTTCTCAAAAAGAGGAATGAAGTCATTTGGTGGAATCATACCCTTCGTCGGATGCATCCATCGACACAAAACCTCCGCACCACACAGTGTATTATCAATCAGATTATACTTTGGCTGCAGATACATCTCATATTCCTTCGCTGCCAAAGCACGTTCCATATCCTTTTCTATCTCATCTGCACGTAACATCTCTTCTCTGTAATGTTCATCATAAAACGCACAGAACTTCATGATATTACCCTTGACTGTCTTTTCAGCCATCATCGCACGGTCGCACATCAGATTGATTGGAATCGAACGATCGGTAACCAGATAGATACCAAAAGTTGTATTGATATCAAAGCTTAAATCATTGGTATTGATTCTCTTACGAATCTTCTCAATTTCCTTAATGATGTCTCCCTTGTTGGAATAGTCCATATAAAACGCAAACATATCTGAATGCATACGTCCATAGTTTTCTTCAATTCCATATAAGTCTTTTAAAACATTTGCAATATGCTTTAATGCCTCGTCACCTTCGGTGATACCATATACATCATTGATACTCTTGAATCGTTCGATATCAAAGACCACGATCGCATAATCTTTATTTATATCCTGAATAGCCCGTTGTGCATGATCATAAAATCGAATGCGGTTTGGTATTTTGGTCAGGCCATCCATCTCTTCAGGCGAATGCTGCATCATGGCTGCAGCCTGCTCCATCATATGATACATACCCGTATCTTCGTTTTGACCAACTCCTACCAGAGTAGCAAGAATCGCATCCTCATCACCAAGCCAGTCAATACTGGTATATTGCCAGGCTACAACGCTATCAAAAATCTCCTCATATCGTTCTCTCACAACCGTCTGATGCTTCATAATCGGAAACATCGGACAATTCAAGCATGGTACATCACTTGTGCACATAACCTCATAGCAAAGTTTTCCCTTCTGATCGCCCAAAAGCTGCTGTGCCTTCTCATTGAGATACAGAATCTCAAATGTTGACCGGTCAATGACAATGGATGCTGTAAATCCGATATTTAACAGAGATTCAATGATTTTACGCGCTTTGTTCATGTTCAATTCCGGCATCATTGTCTCTTTACTCATCTAATGTTTTTCTCTCCTCCCACAGAAAATCCCATATGCTATAAATATATCAATGCTGACAATTTATGTCAATCATATTCCAAGAAAATACAAGAAAAGATGTCGCATATTTCGATAAAAAACAGCACAGCTTACGCTGTGCTTAAAGTTATTGCATATATTGAAGCGGATTCACCGGTTTTCCGTCCTTTTGTAATTCAAAATATGCATGTGTTCCTTCTTCTTTGTAATAGGAGGTCACCGGACCTACCTCTCCAATTGGTTGTGCTGTGGATATTGCATCTTCTTCTGCTACACATACATTCATTAACTGTCCATAGATTGCCTGAAAACCATTTCCCATCTCCACAACTACCGTTGTTCCATGCTGTGGATCATCATATACCGAATCAACAACGCCTTCATATGCTGCAAGTACATTCGTCCCTTCCTTTGCTGCAAGCAATATACCCGGATTACAACGATAAGAATCTAAGGTCTTAAAGTAAACGGTACTTTCCATATTAAAAGGCAGGATTACCTCTCCTTCCACAGGCCAAACCAAGGTCGATGTTCCATCAAACCAATTTGCCACAATCTCTCCTTCCTGATTGACGATGACACCATTACTGGAAGCCTGTGCAGTCTCCTCTTTTTCCTCTGTAGACTCCTGTTGTTTCATTTCTTCTGTCGTTTCCTGTTGCTCCGGTATCTTTGCTACTGCAGTTTCTTCTTGCACATTCTGTGTTGTTTCCTTGGCATCGGTCTGACCTGCAACCGCCTGTGCAACTGACTCGTCGTCTGTCATCTCTGTTCTCTGCGGGGCATTGAGATCAATTTCCTGTTTGCTTTGGAATTCTTCCTTATATGAATTATATCGATAAGCTACCATCAATCCCATAAAAGCAAACATGCCTGTAAACAATGCAACATAGAAGCCTTTTTGTCTGAAAAAGTTTTTGATACGTTCCATAATGTGTCCTCCCTTCGACGTTTACTGGATACGCTAAGTCTAGTATGGACACATATTTTGGAGTTTATTCAATTATTTTCCCTTGTGTTGCAAGCACTGCCTGCTCATAGCGCTCCTTAACCGATGGATAGCCCTCTCCCCATTTTGCAAGATAATCCTGTTCTGTATAATATTTAAAATCCAATTTTGAAGCCATATACACCGTTTCTTTCCCCATCGCATACACAATCTGTGTCCGAAGTGCTACTGCCTGCGCCTGCATATATTCATCCGTTGCACTTGCATCCACACAGCCCGGCATGATCCCGGCAATATATTGCTCTATATCAAGTAATTCGTTTCCATTTCTTGTCTGTACCAAAATATCCCGTCCACTTTCACATGCCAGCAATTGTGACGAAGCATCCTGTTTTCGGCCACTCATTAACATTGTCAATATACACGGCAAAACAAAAATTGCCACCATACATCCAAGCAAAGAAGTAATTTTTTCAATCATCGCTCCACCGCTTTTCTTTCTCGATATAGTATATTCGAAGCATGCTAAAATAATCATAGTTTTCCCTTGCACAAGGATGTTGTTTCATCTACAATAAAAGAAAAATACTTGTTTTTAGGAGGACATTATGAATCAAGAAGACACCTTTGAATTAGGCGGGCACGTGTTTCACTCCCGTTTCATCCTGGGATCCGGCAAGTATAATTCTCACCTTATTCGTGCTGCGGTAGAACACGCAGATGCTGAGATTGTTACTTTGGCACTTCGCCGCGCAAATACCAAGACAGAAGAAAACATCCTGGATTTCATTCCCAAGCATGTGACCCTTCTCCCGAATACCTCCGGTGCCAGAAACGCAGAGGAAGCTTGCAGAATCGCACGCTTAGCCCGGAAAATGGCTGGTACAGACTTTGTAAAAGTGGAAATTATGAGAGACTCTAAATATCTGCTCCCGGATAACTATGAAACGGTAAAAGCAACGGAGATTCTGGCAAAAGAAGGCTTTGTTGTCATGCCATATATGTACCCGGATTTGAACACGGCCAGAGACCTTGTGAATGCAGGTGCTGCCTGCGTCATGCCACTCGCATCACCAATTGGTTCCAACAAAGGATTAGCCACAAGGGAATTCATCCAGATTCTCATCGACGAAATCGATTTGCCAATTATCGTAGATGCAGGTATTGGACGACCATCTCAGGCCTGTGAAGCCATGGAGATGGGTGCCGCAGCCATTATGGCAAATACTGCCATTGCAACTGCCGGAGATATTCCGATGATGGCTGCTGCATTTAAGGAAGCCATTATCGCAGGTCGTAAGGCTTATTTATCAGGACTGGGTCGTGTATTGGACAAGGGTGGTGACGCATCCGATCCATTGACCGGTTTTTTGCGTTAAAGATAAATTATCAGGAAAGAAGAAATCATCATGAACGAAACATACTTAATCGAAAATGCGCATCTTTCCAAAGAAGCACAGCAACGAAAGCACGAGCTTGAGAACAATCCGAACTGCCGTACCAATCACATGGAGTATATGCAAGGTATGGATATTCTGGATTCCGATATCAAGGACAAGGTCTTGTCCCACCTGCACGCATATGACTACAATTCCTACACAGATGCGGATGTACGTCAGGCTCTGGCAAATGCAAGAATGAAACGGTGTGACATCGAGGATTTCAAGGCTTTGTTATCTCCGGCTGCTCTACCACATCTGGAAGAAATGGCAAGTCTTGCAAGTAAGGAGCGTGTCGCACATTTCGGAAACTGTGTCTACATTTTTACACCGCTTTATATCGCGAATTACTGTGAAAACTATTGTGTATACTGTGGCTTTAACTGTTACAATGATATTCACCGTAAGAAGCTGTCCTTTGAGGAAATAGAAGCGGAGATGAAGATTATTGCAGACTCCGGAATCGAGGAAATCCTTATGCTTACCGGTGAAAGCCGTGCCATGAGTGATGTTACCTATATCGGAGAAGCCTGCAAGCTTGCACGCAAATATTTCCGCAATATCGGGCTTGAAATCTATCCGGTCAACACGGATGAATATCGATATCTCCACAGCTGCGGTGCAGACTATATCACGGTCTTTCAGGAGACCTACAACACAGATACCTACGAAACCCTTCATCTCATGGGACACAAGCGCGTATGGCCGTATCGCTTTGATGCGCAGGAGCGTGCCATCCTGGGCGGTATGCGAGGAGTCGGATTTTCTGCTTTGTTGGGGTTAGATGACTATCACAAGGATGCGCTGGCAACGGCACTGCATGTTTACTATCTGCAACGCAAATATCCGCATGCGGAAATGTCCATCTCCTGTCCGAGACTGCGCCCGATTATCAACAACGATAAAATCAATCCACGGGATGTCCATGAAAACATCCTTTGCCAGATTCTTTGTGCCTACCGTCTATTCCTGCCATTTGCCGGAATTACTGTTTCCTCACGGGAGGAGGCCAGATTCCGGGATGGAATCATAAGGATTGCAGCCACCAAAATTTCCGCAGGTGTCAGCACCGGAATCGGGGATCACAAGGAAAAATACGAGGAGCATACTTCTGGCATCTCTGAAGCTTCTGAAGATACAGGGGATGAGCAGTTTGAAATTGCAGATGGAAGGAGTCTGACGGAAATCTATGATGCCATCTGTGCACAGGGGATGCAGCCGGTATTAAATGATTATCTGTATACGGAAGATATTTAAGAACAACCATATTTTCTGATTTTCATACATATGTCTATTCATGTATGAAAAATCGAAAATATTAGTTCTTTACTTAATATCTTTACTTTACCTTTTATTATTATGAAGAAAATTGCAGTTACAAATCGTCATCTTTGCATGACGGACAAACAACAATTTTATACAGAAACGGATTTGCTTTTGAGGAAACTGGAGAATTTGATGCACGAGGATTATTCCTACATCATACTGCGGGAAAAAGATTTGTCCCCGGATGCATATTTTGACCTTGCACAAAAAGCTCTGGATATCTGCGGGGATAAGCTGATTTTGCACACCTACTATGAGGTTGCTATCCGGCTTTCATGTCCGAATATTCATCTGCCGTACGACTTATTCTGTAGTCTGGATTCGAAGATTCTCTCGCAGTTTCAACGAATCGGAGTTTCCATTCACAGTCCCGAGGAAGCACGCATTGTCGAGCAGCGTGGTGCCACTTATGTCACTGCCGGACATGTCTTTGATACGGATTGTAAAAAAGGGCTTCCCGGCAGAGGGCTTGATTGGCTTACATCGGTCACATCATCTGTATCGATTGCCGTCTATGCGATTGGCGGAATTACGGAACAAAACAAAGATTTGTGTATGGAGCATGGTGCTTCCGGAATCTGTGTCATGTCTGCCGCGATGCACTAACCGGTATTGTGAAACCACACAACTACCATGATTCTTTAAAATAAAACAGGGATGTTTCTTACCACCTTGCATTTTCCGCAAGACAGAAGAAACATCCCTGTTTTATTATAATTTTACTGTTGTACTGCTCTATATATTAGAGATTTACCTCTACCTTTTCGAGCTTCCAGATTTCCTGTGCATACTGCTCGATCGTTCTATCAGAAGAGAACTTACCGGCACAAGCAGTGTTGAGCATAGCCATCTGTGCCCACTTTGTCTTATCCTGGAATGCCTTGTTTGCTCTTCTCTGTGCATCCTTGTATGCATCGAAATCCTTCAATGTGAAGTATACATCCTGCTTAACGAGGGAATCGAACAATGGTCTGAACAATTCTCTATCGTCAGAGTAGGTACCATCTACGAGCTGATCAAGAACCTTCTTCAATGAAGGATTTGAATTGTAGATATCAGCCGGATAGTAACCGCCATCGCGCTCATACTTCATAACCTCATCTGCGGAAAGACCGAAGATAAATGCATTCTCGATACCAACTTCCTCTACAATCTCTACGTTTGCACCGTCCATAGTACCAAGTGTTGGAGCACCATTTACCATGAACTTCATGTTACCGGTACCGGAAGCCTCTCTGGATGCAGTTGAGATCTGCTCTGAGATATCTGCTGCAGCAAAGATAATCTCTGCATTGGATACGCGATAGTTCTCGATGAATACAACCTTGATCTTTCCATTGATGGATGGATCATTGTTAATCTTGTCTGCAACCGCATTGATAAGCTTGATGGTAAGCTTTGCTGTCTTGTAACCGGCTGCTGCCTTTGCACCAAAGATATAGGTAACCGGCTGAATATCCATATCCGGATTCGCCTTTAACTCATTGTAAAGATCCATGATGTGAAGGATGTTAAGCTGCTGTCTCTTGTACTCATGAAGTCTCTTAACCTGAACATCATACAAAGAGTTTGGATCAATCTCGATGTTGTTGTGCTCTTTGATATACTCAGCAAGACGAACCTTGTTCTGGTACTTGATGTCCATGAATTCCTTCTGTGCCTTCTTATCTGTCACATACTTCTTAAGCTTTGCAAGCTGTGGAAGGTCTGTAATCCATTCATCACCAATCTTCTTTGTAATCCAGTTAGAAAGAAGTGGATTACCATGAAGGACGAATCTTCTCTGTGTGATACCATTTGTCTTGTTGTTGAACTGATCCGGACGCATCTCATAGAAGTCCTTCAATTCTCTCTTCTTCAAGATTTCTGTATGAAGCTGAGCAACACCGTTTACAGAATAAGAACCTGCAATTGCAAGGTGTGCCATCTTAACCTGACCATCATAGAGAATCGCCATGTTACGAACCTTTTCCTGATTTCCCGGATAAGTATCCTCAATCAACATTACGAATCTGCGGTTGATCTCGTCAACGATCTGGTAGATACGTGGAAGCAGTCTCTGGAAGAGGTCAATTGGCCACTTTTCAAGCGCCTCAGCCATGATTGTATGGTTTGTATATGCACAGGTTCTGCATGTGATATCCCAAGCATCATCCCACTCAAGATTCTCCTCATCAACAAGGATTCTCATAAGCTCTGCAACTGTTACAGTTGGATGCGTATCATTCAACTGGAAAGTTACCTTATTTGGAAGATCATGGATATCTGCATTGTTCTCCTTGAACTTCAAGATTGCTCTTTGTACAGAAGCAGATACGAAGAAGTACTGCTGCTTCAAACGAAGCTCCTTACCTGAATAGTGATTATCGTTTGGATAAAGAACCTCTACGATATTACGGGCAAGGTTTGCCTGCTCAACTGCGTTCTGGTACTCACCCTTATCGAAAGAGTTCAAGTTGAACTCGTTGATTGGCTCTGCATCCCAGATTCTAAGTGTATTTACAACATTGTTGCCATATCCGATAACCGGAAGGTCATATGGAATCGCACGAACTGCCTGATAGTCTTTATGTACAAAATAGTTCTTGCCATCTCTACACTCTGTTACTACATGACCACCGAACTTAACCTGCACCTCATATTCCGGACGCTTTACCTCAAATGGGTTACCATCCTTTAACCAGTTATCCGGCTCTTCCACCTGATAACCATCCTTGATTGCCTGCTTGAACATACCATAACGATAACGGATACCACAACCATATGCCGGGTAATTCAAGGTTGCAAGAGAGTCCAGGAAGCAAGCTGCCAATCTACCAAGACCACCATTACCAAGCGCTGCATCAGGTTCCTGATCCTCGATACAGTTCAAATCAAAACCGAGCTCATCCAATGCTTCCTTTACCTGCTCATAGCATGTAAGGTTGATCATATTATTACCAAGAGCTCTACCCATAAGGAACTCCATGGACAAGTAATATACAGTCTTTGCATTCTTCTCCTCGTATGCCTTCTGTGTAGCAATCCAACGATCAATAATATCATCCTTTACAGCGTAAGCAACTGCCTGGAATACCTGCTGCTGTGTTGCTTCATCAATCGTCTTTCTGTAAAGATTCTTGACGTTGTTGATTACCGCTTTCTTGAAGCTTTCTTTATCAAAGCCAGCCATCTTCTTCATAGAATTTCATCCTCCTTAATCTAACCTATAATCCCACTCATAGATTTTTATTACAATTGTCCGTTTACTAGTTTATCAAAGATTTCTTAACGATACAATGTTTAATTTACTTTTTGTCTATTATAACGAGGAATAGGACATTTCGCCCAAATCCTTAAGCAAAATGTCCTATTGAATGTATATCACAAAAACAAATTAATTCTTTTTATACAACTGCAACACCCAGTGTTACCTTCTCGCCATTGATATTCCACTCTTTTGAATTATCACAGCTTGCATGCATCTCAAATGCATCTGCGAGTACCACGCCCTGGATTTCTTCCGCATTGCGATTCATGATGTCTGCAATTTTCTCGTTGCCATCCACGTATACCTTGATGCGGTCTGTTACCTGGAAGTCTGCATCCTTACGCATGGTCTGAACCTTAGAGATAATCTCTCTTACAAATCCTTCCTCAATAAGCTGCGGAGTAAGGGTTGTATCGATGACGACTGTTACATAATTATCTCCCTCTGTCACATAACCATCCATCTGAGCCAAATCAATCAGCAAATCTTCTTCTGCCAAGGATACTTCCACATCTCCGACGGTAAATGTGATTGCACCTTCACTGCGAAGCCTTGCCATGGCAGCATTTCCATCAACCTCAGCTAAGTACTGCCTGATACCGCCAAGCTGCTTACCATACTTTGGTCCAACGGTCTTAAGCTGTGGCTTAAAGGTGTAGCTGGAGAACTCAGATACATCATCCTTGAACTCTACATTCTTGATGTTAAGCTCATCCTCGATAATCTCTACAAAGAACTTATCCAATGTCTTCGCAGCCTTGATATACATGTTTCCAATTGGCTGACGAGACTTGATATTTGCTGTGTTACGCGCTGCACGACCAAATACTACGATCTTGAGTACTTCATCCATACTTGCCTCCAGCTCCTTGTCAATGAGCTTCTCATCGTAAGCCGGGAAGTCACAAAGATGAATAGAGATTGGAGCTTCACTGTCAACCGTCTTCACAAGATTCTGGTAGATATCCTCTGTCAAAAATGGAATCATCGGTGCCGCTGCCTTACATACCGTTACCAAGGCTGTGTAAAGTGTCATATATGCATTGATCTTGTCCTGTGGCATATCCTTTGCCCAGTAGCGCTCACGGCCACGTCTGACATACCAGTTACTCATATCGTCCACAAACTCTGAAAGTGCTCTGGTTGCTTCCGGAATCTTATAGGAACCAAGGCTCTCATCCACTGTCTTTACCATAGAGTTGAGCTTGGAAAGTAACCACTTGTCCATAACCGAAAGCTTGTCATAATCCAGTGTATATTTTGTCGGATCAAATTCATCGATATTTGCATAGAGTACGTAGAATGCATACGTATTCCACAAGGTACCCATGAATTTTCTCTGTCCTTCCAATACCGCATCCTCATGGAAACGATTTGGAAGCCATGGAGCAGAGTTGCTGTAGAAATACCAACGGATGGCATCTGCGCCATATTTATTGAGTGCTTCCATCGGGTCAACGGCGTTACCCTTGGACTTACTCATCTTATTTCCATCCTTGTCAAGGACATGTCCGAGAACGATAACATTCTTGTATGGTGCCTTATCAAAAAGAAGGGTTGAAATTGCCATCAAAGAATAGAACCATCCTCTTGTCTGGTCTACCGCCTCACTGATGAAGTCAGCCGGGAAGTTGTCCTCAAAGATTTCCTTATTTTCAAACGGATAGTGCCACTGTGCAAACGGCATCGCTCCGGAATCGAACCAGCAGTCAATAACCTCCGGCACACGCTTCATCTCGCCGCCACAATCCGGGCAGGTAATGGTTACCGCATCGATATATGGTCTGTGAAGCTCGATATCATCCGGACAATTGTTGCTCATGCTCTTTAACTCTTCCTTCGAGCCAATCGCATGACGCTTGCCACAGGAACACTCCCAGATATTAAGAGGTGTTCCCCAATAACGGTTACGGGAAAGACCCCAGTCCTGTACATTCTCTAACCATGCACCGAAACGTCCCTTACCGATACCCTCCGGAATCCAGTTTACAGTATTGTTGTTCTTTACAAGCTGATCCTTGACTGCCGACATCTTGATAAACCAGGTATCTCTTGCATAATAGATAAGCGGTGTGTCACAACGCCAGCAGAATGGATAATCATGTTCAAATTTTGGCGCATCAAAGAGCAAGCCTTCCTTCTCAAGATCCATCAAAATCGGCTTGTCTGCATCCTTGACAAACATACCCGCATAAGGAGTCTGCTCTGTCATCTCACCCTTACCATTTACAAACTGCACGAATGGAAGGTCGTAATTTCTTCCTACCTGTGCATCGTCCTCACCAAATGCAGGTGCGATATGAACGATACCGGTACCATCTGACATGGTTACATAGGAATCACAGGTGATGAAATGTCCCTTCTGTGGAAGGGTTGCTACATAGTCACCGGTACATGGGAATAATGGAACATATTCCTTGTACTCGAGCTCCTTACCCTTGTAGGTTTCCAAAATCTCATAAGCCGGTGTATTCTCTGCAACCTTTTCTTCCTTCACAAGCTTCGCCAGATTCTCACCCAGCACCTTGTCCAGCAATGCCTGTGCCATGTAATAAATATTACCATCTGCAGCCTTAACCTTGCAGTAAGTCTCATCCGGATTTACACAAAGTGCAACATTACTCGGAAGCGTCCAAGGGGTTGTGGTCCATGCCAGGAAATATGCATCCTCATCCACACACTTAAAACGTACCACTGCAGAACGCTCCTTGACACACTTGTATCCCTGCGCAACCTCATGAGAAGAAAGCGGAGTTCCACAACGTGGACAATAAGGAACAATCTTAAATCCCTTATAAAGAAGCCCTTTGTCCCAAATGGTCTTCAGAGCCCACCACTCAGACTCAATAAAGTCATCGTGATAGGTAACATATGGGTCATCCATATCTGCCCAGAAGCCTACCTTGCCGGAGAATTCCTCCCACATACCCTTGTACTGCCAGACAGATTCTTTACACTTTCTGATAAATGGATCCAGACCATAAGCTTCAATCTGTTCCTTACCTTCAATACCAAGCTCTTTTTCGATTTCCAGCTCGACCGGCAGACCATGGGTATCCCATCCTGCCTTACGGATAATTTTGTGTCCCTTCATGGTCTGATAACGTGGAATCATATCTTTGATAACACGGGTCAGAACATGACCGATATGCGGCTTACCATTTGCCGTTGGCGGTCCATCATAGAAGGTGTAAGTCGGAAGATCCTTTTTCTCTTCGATGCTTCGCTCGAAGATCTGATTGTCCTTCCAAAACTGCAGGACCTTTTCTTCACGGCTGGTAAAATCCAGCTTCGTAGAAACTTTTTCGTACATTTTTCTATTTCCTTTCTCAATGAATTATCGTCTAAAGACATAGTATACCAAGTTTTAAGTATACAGTATAAAACCACGCTATGTCAACGAATGGAGGGATTTTTCTGTGACACCTCTTTTCATAAGGGAAAGTTTTTATTTCAGATTGACGAAATGTTACAAACATGCTACTCTATCACCAAAGCATAAATTTCATACAAGCAGTATACTGGTACTGCTATCTGAAAGATTCTGATTCTTATCATCTTGAAAATTCATGCTTTTAGATTCACGACCAATTTAAAATGCAGGAGTTTTCGGGAAAGTAACAAAATCAGAGAGCGGAAATGACAAAGAAGCATATGACCGCGCAGTTGCAGAGGCAATCGACCGGTGCATCGATGAAAATGTGTTACGGGAATTCTTCGTGCAAAGACGGGAGGAGGTGCAAAAAGCGATGATATTTGATTTTACCTATGAAAAGCAGATGGAAAATGCAAAACGCGAATGGTACAACGATGGTCGAGAAGAAGGTCAATACCTGAATCTTATCGGTCAAGTAGTAAAAAAGGTAAAAAAAAGAAAATCCATTGAGCAGATTGCAGATGAACTGGAAACAGACGAGGATCAGATTAAACCAATCTATGATACAGTATTGAAACATGCACCAGAGTACGATGAGACGGCAATTCTGGAAGAACTGAAAACGATACAGAATATATGATATATTTATCCATTAACAAAGTCACAGGGGCTACCGATAAACGGCAGCCCCTGCTTCTTACATACAAGCTCCTAAGACTTCACCTTCGCCTTGGAACCAAGTCCTTTGCTCTTGAGCATTTTTTTGTAATCATTTATTTTGGCCTTTGGAACCTTAACGGTTGCCTTCGTATGAATGCTTCCAAATGCCTTGCTTCCTACTTTGGAATTCTTAAGCTTATTCGTCTTGATTGTTATCGTCGCAAGCTTCTTATCTCCATAAAATGCCTGCTTTCCGATCTTCGTCACATTAGCAGGAATTGTAATTTTGGCAAGTGCCGTACACTTGCTAAATGCCTTGTCTCCGATCGTTGTGAGCTTCGCATTGAGCGTAACCGATGTCAGCTTCGAACATCCGTAGAATGCATTTGCTCCGATCGTAGTGATGTTGGCCCCAAGCTTCACGGTCTTCAACTTCTTGCATCCCTTAAATGCGTTCTTTGCAATGGATGTAACCTTGTAGGTTACCTGATTGATTGTTACCGTAGCCGGTACCGTCACGCTTGTCACTGCGGTATTCACCGGCTTGCTATACTCAACAACCGAACCCTGCTTAACGACCTTATAAACGCTACCGGATTTCTTATCGGTCAATATAGCGCCTGCCTTTGGCTTTTCTACAACCACTGATTGATTCTGACCATTTTCATCATCTTCGTCATCCCCATTTCCCGGGTTCGTCCGGGTGTCTGTTTCTACAGTAATCGCAACCGTGTATGTCTGCGGCAGATAGTTTGCCGTCTCTGTAGCCGTCACGGTAATAACTGCATTTCCGGCACCTTGAATGGTAACCACACCCATTTCAGATACGGTTACAACTGACGAATTCGACGAAGCATAGGTCAATGTCCCATCACCGTCTGTCAGCTGGGTATCCAATGAAAACGCCGCACTTGTTGTCTTCTTCTGATAGGTAGTCGTGCCGCTCAATGTCTGCACAGCCTTAGCAACAGTAATCGTTACCATAGATTCCGTCTGCTTGTACTCCTCTGTCTCACTCGCTGCTACTGTTATAGTCGCAACGCCGGCACCCTTGATTACGACTCTTCCCGATGCGGAAACCGTCACGACATTCGTATCTGATGAAGCATAGGTGATATCTCCATCACCCTCTAAAAGTGCCACATCCAGGTTAAATCCGCTGTCTCCATAGGTCTTCTCGTAGCTTGATGTTGCGGTAATAATCTGCTCCGGTTTCTCCGGCGACTTCATCGGAATTGTCTCGGTCTTCGTCACTCCGCAGACCGTACAGGTGTAGGTCATGATACCGGTTTCTGTCAGCGTAGCCGGTTTGGTAACCGTGCCCGCATCCCAGCTATGGCCGAGTGGTGCAATAGGCTCTTCCTTTACGTCTCCACACCCAGAGCAGACATACGTTGCAACACCTGCCTCTGTACAGCTTGCTTCCTTTGTGATTTCAATCACGTACGTATGCTCTGTCTCGACGGTTGCGCAATAAGGACACTCATTATTACTATCATAAAAATGTATATTCTCATACGGAATCTCGTTATCTTTTGCAAAAGTCTCTGCACAAGAACCAGTATGACAGTAAATAACCATGTTTTCCGGGAAGCCTTCATTTCCTGACTTTTGCACATCATAACATGCATCTTCATCAATAGATATAACTGTCGGCATAAGAACAAGCTTCGTCAAGGAAGAATTATATGCCACAAATCCTGCGGGAATCTGCGTCACTTTTTCAGGAACCGCAAGCTCCTGAATCTGAGAACAACCATTAAACAAGTCCTCGCCAAGCGTCTCGACATTTTCCGGAATTGTGAAAGCTTTCAAACTACTGCAACGACAAAAAGCACCTTCTCCTATACTAACTACAGATGACGGCAAATCCAACTTCTGTAAAGCAACACATCCCCAAAAACAATAATTGCCAACTCTAGTCAGATTTTCCGGCATCGTCACATCATTTAATGCTCTACAACCAGAAAATATGTATTTCGGTAATTCGTCTATGGAAGATGGCAATTTTACTTCTGTCAGATTCGAACAATCCGTAAATACACCATATGAACCACTGCCTATCGGCGTACCTGCCCCTAAGCTCGTAATTGTATCCGGCAACTCTATCTTCGTCAGCGACTTACAATAATAAAATGCACCTGCATCTATTGCAGTCAGTGTATCCGGAAGCTCGATATCCTCCATACTTGTACAGTTCCTAAAACAGCTCTCATGAATTGCAGTTAACTTACTTGGCATATATACTTTCGTTAATGATGTACAATTTTGGAACGTTCCCTTCGGCAATTCCTTAAGGTCCGAAGGTAAACTAACTGTTTTCAGGTTTTCGCAGTCAGTAAAAACGCCATAATCTGCATACCAGTAACCTGATGGATCCGTTCTCATGGTTCCAAATTCTGTAACGGAATTTGGTATTGTAATACTTTCCAAGTTATTACAATCATAAAATGCCAGATTTTCAATAGCCGTAAGTCCCAATGGCAAGGACATACTCTTGATTGCACAATTGCCAAATGCACACTCTCCAATTTTCTTTAGGCCAGAAGGCATATTGATTGTCTCAAGGGCATTGCATCCTCGAAACGCCTCCATACCGATTTCCTCCACGGTATCCGGTAAAACTACCTCTCGTATTTCCTTATTGTTGTAACAAAATTGATCAGGAATCGTCGATATTTTACTTTTTATGATTAGTTTCTCACATGATAACTCGTTTAACTCACCAAAATTTATCAATGTCTCAGGGATCGTAATGCTTGCAATATTACCTTTGTCATCAATGTACTTTGTGGCTAACGATGTGACTGTCTTTCCATTAATTGTATCCGGCAGAACAATATCCATACTGACATCGATATACGCCTCACTGACAGATGGCGCGCTCATTAATATGATGTCGCCATTTTCCAATTCTTCAAAATACAAGAAATATTGATAATCTTCTTTTTGTGGATAATAATACATGAACAAATTCTCTTTCAATTGTTCCACATCTTCCGCATGTGCAACGACGCTGTTTTCCCATATGCCTGCAAAAAAAATCACCAGACTACACATTGCAATGATTATATGTTTCATATAGACCTTCATCTTTGATCCCTCCCTTCCGTTTTTCCTTACCTATTTAGTCTTTATGCTCTTTATCTTCGACCACGAACCGACATTCATTTTGTTGTTTTTTACATAATATCCTCGTATACGAACCCAGTATTTCTTCTTACTCTTTAACCCCTTTATGGTTACCGTCGATTTATTCTTGCTTGTAATAGTCTGTTTCTTTACAATCTTCTTAAAATTCTTGTCCGCAGCAACCTGAATCTGATATCCCTGCACATTGGTTGCTTTCTTTTTCCACTTCACACTCACACCAGCTACTTTCGAAGACAGACCTGAGAGATCAATTTTCGGAACTGTAACCTTATCCGGATCCGGAGCTCCACAAACAAAGTATCTATATGTCCTGGTTCCTGTATAGATACCTAGACCGGTTATGGTAACGTTAACCATTCTATATTTCCGATTATTCGAGTCTGTATAAATCTCTGAAGAAGCTTTACTGTAACTAAGCTTATAATCTGTGCCCTCTTGCAACGGAATTGTATTTGCAGCAACTTGAATTCTTTCGTTCACACTTTTTCCGTTGTATTTATAACAAGTTTCGCTAGACAAAGAAATACCAGTAGATTTATAGCAGTTACCAAGACCATCCACATGGATAAAAACATGATTGATTGAAATCTTATCCCCTATTTTTACCAATGGTATCATACCATTCACATTTTTATTGTTTTCATATATGGTTTTTTCTTCGTAACCCGGATTTCCATATTTTAGAACCGGATTTCCTGAATAAGCTAATTGATACCCCTCTGGAACAGGGACGTTGATCAGAGTAATGTCTTTCCCATTTGCAAAATCGTCATCTATGTCTACACGTCGCTGACCCAAACATCCTTCTGTTATTTTTCTTACTTCATCTCCATATTTATATATAAATGGATTTTCTTCGCTTAAAATAACTTCTGTTGCACTCGGGGTACTACCATTCGAAAAATTCATATAGGCAATTATCATTAGAAATGTCTCATTATAATCATTACTTGCATTTGTTTTCTTACATGTCATCACACCGGAAATAAATAGCAATATCACCATCATGATTACAAACACTCTTCCATTTAATATTTTTTTCCTCATACTTTTCCTCCTCAAGTCCTTTTTTATTTTTTAACACAAGAACGATATATGATTTGTTCCTATATTTTTGACATTTTATCACATTGTTTCCCACACTTCAATATAAATATCTCTTTTAATCCTACACCTTTGGGCATAATAACAGATATTATATGATAAAAGGGGGTGTGCAACATGTATGAAGATTTATTCTCTGCCCGGCTTGCGCAGCTACGTGTGAATAAAGGTGTATCCGCGCGCGACATGAGCCTGTCAATTGGATTGAATGCTGGCTATATCAATAATATTGAGAATGGAAAGACACTTCCGTCCATGACTGTATTTTTTTATATTTGTGAATATCTGAATATTGAACCGAAGGAATTCTTTGATTTTGATTCAAATAATCCGGTCGAGTTACAAGAATTATTTGATAAAATGAAATTACTGGATTCTAAGCAAATGGAAGCAATTTCTACTCTAATTGATGGATTGATTGATCAAAAAGGAAAATCCTAAGCCCTATGCTGTTTTTATTAGATCTCTTATCTGAATAATCCATTATCTACCCATCCCGATCAATTCTCCCTCACTCCTATTGAGTCTTGTGCATTGTTTGTAAACAGTTATCAACAAATCTCACCTGTTCTTACAGACACTGATTGGGTCGGTAATATCTGAAAAGAACATTTCTGATTGTAAACTCCCTCGAATCATGCTATGATGTTTCAAAGCATTTGATTTCTAT
>JBJENA010000032.1:0-4491 GCA_051879955.1 Wujia sp. | reverse complement strand
AGGATGAATGATCGCGGCTGCAAGTGTCGAAAGACCGCAGGTGAGGAAAGTCCGGATCCATCCGTCGAAACAGTCATGCGCGCAAGAGAGCGTGGTATTAAAACAGGTATCGACTTTTTGATTGCAATTGGTGGAGGATCTCCGATAGATGCTGCAAAGGCAATTGCTATTATGATAGCAAATCCGGAAAAAGATAGGAACTTTCTGTATGAAAAAACACAACGATGTAAGGCCCTTGATGTTATCGCAGTACCTACGACATGTGGAACGGGATCTGAGGTAACCGGAGTATCTGTATTGACAGTACATGAGAAAAGCACCAAGGCATCGTTGCCACATCGTGTATTTCCTAAGCTAGCATTGATTGATCCGGGATATTTACGAACTGCAGGTCACAGTATGATGGTTGCAACAGCAATTGATGCATTGGGACATCTTGTAGAAAGCTATCTCAATACGACTGCAACAGATTATAGTCGGATGTTTGTGGAACAGGGACTTCGTATCTGGTCCAAAATTAAACCCGTGTTAACAGGAGACAAAAAACCGGAAACTCAGGATTATGAGATGCTAATGACAGCATCTACATTAGGAGGCATGGCGATTGCACATACCGGAACAACGTTGCCTCATAGTTTAAGCTATGCGATTACCTACGAATTAGGACTTGCACATGGCCTTGCAATTGGATATTTCCTTCCGGGATATATTCGTGAAAGTGATAAAAAGGATCAGGATTATTTGCTTGGACTTATGGGATTTCAGGATGTTGAGGAATTTGCAGGCTTTTTCCAAAATACAACCGGTTGTGGGATTTTGCCGGAAAAAGAAATTTTGAAGGTTGTTGAAAGTGTTTCGAACAATCAGGCAAAACTAGATTTGTGTCCATATTACGTAGATAAAAATGTACTATTACGTATTTCTTCGTGGACAAACACGATATAGTGTGTAATAAGATGGTAGATAGTACTTGTGGTTTTTCGATGGGATGTTTTAGATATTTTTTTTGCTTTTTGGCAATAATATTCATATTGATTAGGAGGAACGAAAGTGGGAGAAACAGCAGTAAAAAATACAACTTGGAAAGGGATTGTGTTATGTTTGTTGCTTGCAATTCCATCCTGGATCGCAGGAAAAGCATTTCCGATTATTGGAGGTGCAGTGATAGCAATTGTGCTTGGTATGATAGTAGCAGCATTTGTAAAGGACAAGTCCGGATTTGAGACAGGTATCAAGTTTGTTTCAAAGAAAATCTTGCAGTGGGCAGTTATTTTATTGGGGTTTGGACTCAATCTCAATGTTATTTTCAAGACAGGAAAGCAGTCGTTACCGATTATTGTCAGTACGATTACTGCTTCTCTTGTGATTGCGTTTGTATTGTGTAAGGTTATGCATATTCCAAATAAGATTTCAATTTTGGTTGGTGTAGGATCTTCTATCTGTGGTGGTTCTGCTGTTGCTGCAACAGCACCGGTAATCGATGCAGATGATGAAGAGGTTGCACAGGCGATTTCCGTTATTTTCTTCTTCAATGTTTTGGCAGCGTTGCTTTTTCCAACATTGGGAAGAATGATAGGATTTGACACGACCAGTGGGGAAGCGTTTGGTATCTTTGCCGGAACTGCGGTCAATGATACTTCGTCGGTGACCTCTGCTGCGTCAACCTGGGATAGTATGTGGAATCTCGGTAGTGCAACGTTGGATACAGCGGTAACCGTAAAGCTGACAAGAACATTGGCAATTATTCCGATTACGCTGGTACTCGCTTTGATTCGAACAAAGAAGGAAAAGAACAATAACGATGGTAAGAAGGTAAGTTTGAAGCAGATTTTCCCTTTCTTTATTCTTTACTTTATTCTTGCGAGTATTATTACAACAGTGGCTGTGTCAATGGGTGTGAATGCAGAAGTGTTCCATCCGATGAAAGAGCTTTCTAAATTCTTTATCGTATTGGCAATGGCTGCGATTGGTTTAAATACGGATATTGTGAAGCTCATAAAGACCGGTGGTAAACCTCTCGTTATGGGATTTTGCTGTTGGGTAGGAATTACCTGTGTCAGCTTGCTTATGCAACATTTTATGCATTTGTGGTAAGCGGACTTGCAAAGGGTGACAAGGTAAAGAGATTCAGACGAGGCTGTCGCGAAAGCGACAGCCTTGTTTACTTGACACGGAAAGCAGAAAATAGTAAAATTTTGTATGATTTTAATGCTAGGAAAGAAGAGGAAGAAAGAACATGGCTTGGTACGATGAAGCAGTATTTTATCACATTTATCCGTTAGGACTTACCGGTGCACCGAAGGAAAATACTTATGGTGAGCCGGAGCATAGATTGAAGGATGTATTCCCATGGATTGCACATATCAAAGAGATTGGATGTAATGCCATTTACATAGGTCCTTTGTTTGAGTCAGTAGGACATGGATATGAAACAACCGATTATAAAAAATTAGATTCGAGATTAGGAACCAACGCAGATTTGACAGAGTTTGTAAAACGCTGTCACAAGCAGGGAATCCGCGTTATTTTAGATGGTGTATTTAACCATACAGGACGTGACTT
This sequence comes from Wujia sp., assembly GCA_051879955.1. Classification (GTDB taxonomy): domain Bacteria; phylum Bacillota; class Clostridia; order Lachnospirales; family Lachnospiraceae; genus Coprococcus_C. The sequence continues at coordinate 1,929 of JBJENA010000032.1, read as the reverse complement.
CTTTGCTTTCAAAGATATCCAGAAAAATCGTGAGAATTCACAGTACAAGGATTGGTATTGCAATGTAAATTTCTGGGGTAACAATGAGTACAATGATGGGTTCTCATATGAGAACTGGGGCGGTTATAATCTGCTGGTCAAATTAAATCAGCACAATCCGGCAGTCAGAGATTATATCTGTGACGTAATTCGTTTTTGGGTAAGCGAATTTGACATCGATGGTATTCGATTGGATGCAGCGGATGTTCTGGATTTTAATTATATGAAAGCGTTGCGTCAGGTTGCCAATGAAGTGAAGCCTGATTTCTGGTTGATGGGAGAAGTGATTCACGGAGATTATACACGATGGGTCAATGAGGGCACTCTTCATTCTGTGACAAATTATCAGTTGCACAAAGCACTTTATTCCGGACATAATGACCATAACTATTTTGAAATTGCACATACAGTAAAGCGCTTGTATGATATGGGTGGTATTAACCTGTACAACTTCGTGGACAATCATGATGTGGAGCGTATCTATACAAAGCTCAATAACAAAGCGCATTTTGTACCGGTACATATCTTGATGTATACACTTCCTGGTGTTCCGTCGATTTATTATGGTTCTGAATTCGGAATTGAGGGACGTAAGGAGAAATTCTCCGATGATTCTCTGCGTCCGGCATTGAATCTGGAGGATTACAAAGATGCAGTGCACAACAATCCTTACACAAAGGTGATTGCAGCCTTAGGTAAGGTTCGTCAGGAAACACCTGCGATTTCTTATGGAAATTATCAGGAACTTGTGCTTACAAACCGTCAATATGCATTTTCTCGTAATTTCGAGGGAAGTTGTGCTGTTGTAGCAGTAAACAATGATGATGCAGCTGTTTCGCTTTCTTTGGGCGTGTGTGCAGATGGCGAGTATGTCGGTGTTCTTTCCGGTAGTCATGTGATGGCGCAGGGTGGTCGGATCAATGTTACTATTGAGGCAAATTCCGGAGATATTTTCGTGCCTGCATCTGCAAATGTAAAGGTAGAAGCGGTTGTTGGACAGGAGACAAAAGAAGAACAGCCTGTGACACAGCAGACGAATACGCAGACAGAAGAGACAACACAAACAATAGAGGTAATCCCACAGGCAGCACAACCGGCAGAGGAAGTGGAAGATACAAGAGAAGTAGAAGAACCGGTTGAAGAAGCTGTAGAAAAAGAGACAGAAACTGTTGTAGAAGAAGTTGAACAAAAAGAGGAAGCATCCGACAAACTGGAACCAAAGAAGATTGACAAGTCTTACGAAGATATGACAATTCTGGAATTGCAGCAGACGATTTTGGCAAAGATGGCTGCAAATGGTCAGGTTACAGATCAGATGTACAAGACTGTAGAGGAAAATGTATATCGTGATTCCTTGATAAATTGGGCGAAGAGCTTCTAATTAAGCGGTCAAACCAGACGAGACATAAAAGGAGAGAAAACAATGGCATTGCATATGGTAAAAGCGGTTCCAACACCGGAGGAGATTCGTAATGCACATCCGATGGAACAGGGATTGCTGGATATTAAGGCAAAAAGAGATGAGGAAATCAAAAAGGTATTTACAGGGGAGGATGATCGGTTTATTGCAATTATAGGGCCATGTTCCGCTGACTACGAGGATTCCGTGTTGGATTATCTGTATCGATTGGCCAAGATATCAGAAAAAATCAAGGATAAGATATTAATTATACCTCGTATCTATACCAATAAGCCAAGAACCAATGGTTCGGGATATAAGGGGATGTTGCATCAGCCAAACCCGGAGGATAAGCCGGATTTTATTGAAGGCGTAAAGGCCATTCGTAAGATGCACATTCGTGCGATTAAGGAAACCGGACTTACATCAGCAGATGAGATGTTATATACGGATAACTGGCCGTATCTGCAAGATATCTTATCGTATGTAGC
>JBJENA010000031.1:0-18609 GCA_051879955.1 Wujia sp. | reverse complement strand
TTCTCTCACATATGTCTTTACATCAATCGGCAACGTGAAAAGAAACGTATAGCCATTGTCGAGTTCATCATAAGCGATCGTGCCCATTGCAAGAAGCATAATCAAAAGGGGTAAATATCCTAAAATAAACGTTCCTCCCTGGGTATAGCCCAGTACCACAGCCAATGCAAAGAATAAGAAAAGTGCCTGTTTCCTTCGAAGAAGAATGCGTATATCTTTTTCTATCAATCCTGCCATCATCGATATCCTCCTGTCATAATTAAAATTAACTCATCAATTCCGCCGTTTTCAATTGCAATCCCCGGATAGTTTTCCTTGTAAAATGCCTTTTGATTCGTAAAGCAGGCATATCCATACTTTTGCTTCAGGGTCTTTATGATATATTCCTTATCCAGCTTTTCATACATGGCATCGTCCACCTTCAGAATACCATACTGATTAAGAATCACATCCGTATCCTCATGAATCAGAATTTTCCCTTCGTGAATGAAATAGATATCATCACACAGCTCTTCCAAATCCGAGGAAATGTGTGATGTGACAAGGATTGAGTTCTCCTCATTCTCCGTCAGATAAGCCCGCATCATATCAAGTATCTCATTTCTTGCCTCCACATCAAGGCCAACGGTCGGTTCATCCATAATGAGCAGCTTTGCCTTATGACTCATCGCTACCAAAACACGAAACTTTGCCCGCATACCGGTTGAAAATTCCCGAATCACTTTATGCATCGGAATACCTAGTTCTTTACATTTACGGTTGAAAAAATTCCTATCGAATTTGGGGTACATTTTGCGGAGCACCTTCTCCACGTCATCAACACAAAGATATGAGCTGAATCCGGCCTCGGCAAGTGCTACCCCTATATTCTCCTTATCATTTCCGGTCAAACCCACGCTTTCTTTTCCAAATACAGTCACAACACCACTATCCGGTTTCACAAGCCCCAGAATCATTTTGATTGTGGTGCTTTTCCCGGCTCCGTTTTTCCCAATCAGACCGGTCACCCTGCCTGTGGGTACCTCAAGAGAGACATCCAATTCAAAGTCTCTGTATCTCTTTTTTGCATCCTGTACAACTATCATTCATAATCCTCCAATAAAATTTCCATAATTCCATATATCTCTTCCCTTGTCATATTTACAGACTTCGCCCTGTCAACAGCCTTGGAAAAATCATCTTCCACTGCCTTTTTTCTGGCTTCTAAAGCAAGCTGTTTATCCAAAGCAGAGACAAATGTCCCTTTTCCGTGAACCGTGGTAACAAAGCCTTCTTCCTCCAACTTATCGTACGCTTTCTTCACGGTAAGCGCACTAATCTTCAATTCGCCGGATAACGAACGAACGGAAGGAAGTCCCTCATTATCTTTCAGTTTCCCTGACAGTATCTGCGCTTTAATCTGATCCATGAGTTGTTCATAGATCGGAATCATAGATGAGTTATTCAGTATTATATGCATATTTTTATCCTCCGAGTGTAAACAGTATATAACAGTTTATAACTGTTGTCAACTGTTATATAAAATGTTTTGGTCAAGTAAACATTGGTACAAATTACCACATTGTGCTATAATAAGCTTCAAAAAACGAGAGGAAAGAGGGAATCTGGCATGAACACGACAAAACCAAGCATAAAACGAAGCATACTCGCAATGCTCACAGGCCTTGCAATTCTTATCCTGCTGATGCCGGCAAATGTAGATGCCGCAACGAAGACAAAGAATATAAGCACGATAAAAGCAGGCACAAAGGTCACTGTAGGCGAGCTGAAATACAAGGTGACCAAGGTAACAAAAAAGGGTGGCAACGCTATCGTAATCGGAGTTGATAAGAAGGCAACGACTGTAAATATTCCGGCCACTATCAAAGTAAATGTCAAGAAGGGCACCTACAAGGGATTACATACGATAACGGTAAATGCGATTGACAAAAACGCATTTTACAACAACAGAAAAATCACGAAGGTTACGATCGGTAGCAACGTAAAAACCATCGGAGAAAAGGCCTTTTACAAGGCAACAAAGCTAAAGCAGGTCAGCATCGGAAAGAATGTAAGTTCCATCGGCAAATACGCATTTGCATCAGATATCAATCTTAGAACAGTCAGTATTGCCAAGAATTCAAAGCTTACAAAGATCGGAACATACGCCTTCAAAAGCTGCGTAAACCTTAGAACCTTCAGCTTTGGAAATGCTAAGAAGTTAAGCACCATCGGTTCCTTTGCATTTTACGGCTGTGATTTGCTGGGTAACGTGCCGATGCAGAAAACTGCAGAGATGCAGGCTGTTATCAACGAAGCAAAGAAATATTCATACGAAGTGCAGCCGCTCTTCCCGGGCTTTAATTATGCATATTATGTAAAGACCAATAACCCTGATGGGACAAGATTCCGTCTCGTGGATAAGAATAGTACTATGTACGACGAAGACACAGAAGAGAATGATTACATCTGTGTAATGGACCAAGCATTTGCGGATGTAGTTTATGCGGATGAAAAAGCAAGCAGGGTAAATGGTGGATATCTCTGTGAAGCAAAACATATGGAGCTGGACGGCGGAGAGCTCACTCTGGAGATTTACACAAACCTTTTAGACCCAAGAAAGAAAAGCTTTGAATGGGTCGATACAGGTATAAAGGTAAATGCGCCTACAGCGATGAGCGCACGGGATTATCTAATCAATAATTATACAAACGACTCAATGAGCTTCTTCGAGAAGCTTGATGCGATAGAGAGCGCACTTTACAAAATGGCGATTTATCCAAAGGGCACTTATGATTCAACACAAAGAAAGGAAGGTAGTTATCCTTTACTTGCAACGTCACCATATTATGAGCTTGGCTTAAATCAGCATTATGAGGGCATATACAAAAAATCAGAAAAGAAGATTCTGGCATATTGGTGTTATCCATACGTGCTCGATTCTCTGGGATTCCCGGGAACGATTTCTTCCATAGCAAAACGCCTTGAGCCATCCTGTCAGGTCAAATCCGGCTCTGTTCATTATATGATATCGGTAACCTACAATGGACAGACTCGCAACTATGGTGGTACCGGTTCAGGCGGAACAGACCAACTGTATACGTCCTGCATAAGCGACTTTTATAAATTTGACGGCTCAGAGGACGACTTGGGAACAAACCCTTCTCTTGAAAAAGCAAGCGCTGCGTATTTTCATACAGCACGTGCATCCTCAGCGCTTATAGCACAGTTCAAGGATCAGCTCTCAGGTGATACCTTCAAACAGAAGGTCGGAAACGGCAGCTGGTTAATGGTAGGTAGAGAATCGTTTTTTGGAGGCGGCGGCAATTCCTATGCAAGATATTATAAAATAGATTATGCGGCAAACGCGCTTTCACTTGCTTCCGGCATCTGGATAGACGGCCGTTACGTGAACATCAATGAATTCTTTGAATTGGGAACAAGCTTTGAGAGCCATCCGACTGCCAGTGTTGTGTTAACCAACAAAACCTACACAACCTATTACGGTAAGACCTATCAGGGTGATATGGTGTTCCGCTATAACGAGACTAAGAACCGTTGGGAATGTGAGCAGTATTTCTACAAAGGCTACAACGGATATTATTTCTCTTATGGCAGCCCGAGCGGCGTGGAGCTGCCGGCAGAATTTGTGCTGACCAAGGAGCAGCTTCAAAGCCTCGGTGTTGACAGCAACAAAGATTCCTATCCTTCCCAGGGTCTCATATACAATGGTACAGCTGAGCCGGGCACACCATATTCAAAATAAATGGAGGTAATTGCAAATGAATCATCCGCGTGGTATTTTTCATAAATCAATCTTATTCTTTGTAGCCCTGCTTTTTGTGTTCGGTTCGGCAAATGTGTGCACGCTCGATGTAACGGCAGCATCGAAGGCGAAAGTTACAACGGTTTCAAGCGTAAAAAAGAACGTTACATTTACAAACAATAACCTTACTTACACCATAACCTCAGTGAGCAAAAAAACCGGAACCGTAACCGTTACAGGCTGTAAGAAGGTTTCAAAAAAGCTTGTGATTCCCGACACTGTAAAGGTTAAAAAATCCGGTACGATTTATACGTTGAAGGTGACTGCAATCGGAGATTCTGCGTTTAGAAACAGCACAGCACTTACCGAGGTATCTGTCGGAAAGTATGTGGAAAAAATCGGAAAAGAATCCTTCACGAGCTGTTATAAATTAAAAAAGGTTCAGTTTAAGAAGGGTTCCAAATTAAAGAAAATTGACAACTATGCTTTTGCTTATGACACTGCATTAAAGAGCATGAACTTCGATTCACTTAAGGTTCTTGATACCATAAGCGACAATGCATTTACCTATTGCAGGTCGTTAACCAATATTCCTCGCAACAAGCTCGCATCAATCAAAAAGCAGATCAAAAAAATCAGCAAATATACATATGAGGTTACGCCTGTGATGGCACCGTTCAACAAAATGTTCTACGTTGAGACGAACAACCCTGATGGCAAATCCTTCTGTCTCGCTGATTATCATATCGATGGCAAGCTTCCATCTCAGGGATATATTCTGATGTATCAGGATACCAAGAAGTATGCGGATGTCTTGTACGAAAAAGAATCCAAGCTAAGGGTGAAAGGTGGTTATATCTTCCGTGCAGAGGATTATGAATATAATGATAAGATAGGAAGCTTCAACGGCGGCCAACTTTCCTTGATGATTTACGCTACCGGATATGGTTATATCGATACAGGTATAAAGGTTGACTGTCCTGATGTGGAAGATGGTGCAAGCTATCTGCTTGAGAGATTTACAACCTCTGCTATGGATATGAAGACAAAGGCGATCTCCATAAGTAATAACCTACTAAAATATTATCCCGGTGAAGCATGCATATACAATGATGTGGATACTTCCGGCAAAATAAAATTCCCATATTATTACTTAAATGGATATGGCGATATGTCAGAAAACTTTTTTGGTATGTATAAAGACAATACCACCAATCTGCTTGCGGACGCTGCAAATCCTTTAAGCGGCTATGGGGCAAATCGCCTCATGGTAAAGGCGATGAAAAAAGCATATCCGAACAGTACGTATAACTATTCCTATTATAGTGGATATAAATTTAAAAATGGTGAAGAGACAGTAACCGTACCAACTATATATAAGACGTCCTATATGTACAAAAGCACAATAAGCAAGGACTATAAATTCGACAGCAGCACGAACGACAAGCTGGAGAATCCTTCCCTGCGATACTATAAAGGTGATATAGAATATTACAAGACAAAAGGGGATGTGATTTCTGAGAAAATAAAATCGGAGAATCCGTTAGACGAGTTGGGTCCATATATTTCCTCCGGCGCATGGTACAGGATTTATAACGGTAATTATATCTACGCTACGGAAGGCTCCTGGTATATTCACAGCACAGATAGAAAGAATTATAAGGATACCTGGGTTGACGGAAGATATATTGATTCAGATGGCGCATTTGTTAAGGGTGCGAAATTCGAGGAGCATCCAAATGCTGATATCGTTCTCACGAATCAGACCTATAAAAATGTTTCAGCGAAGACTGTGACCGGAGACATAACCTATGAATACAACGCTACAACTGATACCTGGGAATCTGTTGATTATTATATAACAAGCTATAGCGTTCATTCGTGGACTTCAAACAATGATGGCTCAAAGCCTGCCGCGTTTACACTTACAAGGCAGCAGGTACAGCAGCTCAATGTAGACAGAAACACGAATTCGGATCCTGCGCACGGCTATATCTTTGACGGAACAGTAAAGCCGGGTACGACATTTTAAAAAGGGGCTGCTTACAGCCCCTTTCTATTGAACGATGCACCATTTTGGGCGGGTCATTCAAGAAAACAAACCTATATTCTATAAGGTTTCAGATTTATAAGTATTATATCCTTCATAATGATAACTTGCATCAATACCCTTCATATATACTACTCTGTCGGTTATCTTATCTGTCAATGCGTTTTTCAGTAAAACTTTAATTTCCACATCTTTTATCGGACTTCTTTCCATGGCAAGTAAATAATCTTGTTTATCAACTTTATTCCAGTCCAAAACCAATTTTAGTTCTTTTTTTAAGATCAAATCAAGCCATATACGAGTACTTCGTCCATTTCCTTCTCTAAACGGATGAGCAACATTCATTTCCACATACTTCTCAATGATTTCATCATAAGTGGATTGTGGCATAGCATCTATATGTTTTAAAGCGCTCTCTAAATACATGACAGGTGCAAATCTAAAATTCCCCTTTGCAATATTTACTGTTCTTACTTCGCCTGCAAAGTCATATATCTCGTCAAAAAGATACTTATGAATTCTTGCGAGTCCTGAGAATTTACCAACCTCTGATTCTTCAATGATATTCCTGTCATATAATTCAATTGCCTTTACTTTACTCAGTTTTTCTTCCACTCTTGCAAGTTCTGCAGAATTATCAATACCTAATTTATTTTCCAATACCACCATTCTCCTTAAATTCATATTATTATCTTTTTATTGAACATCCATACAACCCAATTTTTATATTCTTCTTTCCAATTTAAGTGTACTCATTAAAGCTTCCTGTAAAATTCTCGATACATTGACACCTGCTTGTTCAGCTTCATAATTTAACCAACTTGGCAAAGCAACATTTCTTCTAACTGTTTTTGTATCAATTTTTCTTCTATATTCTGTTGAATCAATATCCACAAAAGAAATAATTGTTTCTCCTTCATTTGTAAAAGTTCCATTTTTGATATCCAAATCACTAATACTAGAAGGATTTGGAATATTTTCTTTATCATCTTCCATTGATATACATTTTAATTCAATAGCATCTCTTGCCATATCAATTGCATCGTTCATATCTTTTCCTTCTGTTAATATATCAAAATCAGGGACTTCAACTAACACATTATCATTTGTTTTAGTAAAAAAAACCGGATAAACATTTCTCATTTAATCTACCTCCAACTTAATCTATATATCTATTTTCCATTAGCATGAAAGATTGTGGATTTATAACAACCTATTTCTCTTTAAAATCGCCTTTGCTAACCGCTCATCAATTTCTCTGTGTCTCGGGATGGTTTCTTTTGTATTTCCTCTAACATATATATCGTGGCTGCTACCATGTCTGTCAAATACAAATCCACCATCTTCAAGTTTCTTTATCAAATCTGTTCTCTTCACGAACAATTGTACCTCCTTACACTTTATATTATACACAAAAAATGTGTAATATCAACAGCTTTTATACACACTTTCTACACATTAAAATAATCCATTTATCTCTTCATTTGTCCTGTAAATTTTCAACATCTTCCCATCCTATTACTTTTTCAAGTTAATTATATTTCAATAAGTATATATCAAAGAGGTAGAATTTTATGGAAACAGAAAATATGGTGAACTCGTTAAGAATTTACGAATATCAAATGGCTTGACCCAGAATCAGTTTGCCAAAGCACCGGGTGTTACCCCCGGCTACATAAGTAATGTAGAAAACAACAGAAAAAACTACTGAAAACAATTGAATTTTAAACGAGTTGAACGATGCGCCATTTTTGGCGAATCGTTCAACAAAATAAACCTATCTTCTATAAAGTTCTGTCAGGGCATTTTTCAGCAAGACTTTACTTACTTCATTTATTATCCTATGACATCCTTACTCCTCAAAATCGATACACAATCTTGTCTGTGTATATGGTCGCACATAGGTATTTGCCACCTCGACATGGGCCGGATGACCCTGATAACCCTTTAACGCCTCTGCACTTTCTAACCGGCTGTCCAGCATAACATCTGCATTTGAGGATGGTAATGTCGGCACTACCACCTTCAGGCTGACAAGTCCCGGAACAACGCCCACCAAACCTTCCAGATGCTCCTTCATATCACGAAGAACCTGTTGCTTCTTCGCATCATCCATCTCCTGTAACTGCCATAAAATAATATGCTTTACCATATCTTTCCCTCCATCCTCTTCTTTTTATCAAGACTTATCCACATACCGCAGTATCATCGCACAAATTGGAGCCACCTCAATCTCCAGCATGTTATTTTCTACCTTGTATGGTATTTCTTCCAAACTATAGCCCTGCTCTGTAGTGGTCATGCAGCATGTCAAAATCGAGCCATTTGGCACACCCAGACGACGCACATGAAGCTTAAGCCTGCGGCTCTCATATTCATTGTTCATAATAACTACCACTGCCTCACCCGGAAGAAACCGGCCATAGCTCATAATCTTGTATTCTCCGTGCAAAAACATCACAGAGCCCTTCATCAACGCTTCACTTTGTTTATGGATACGGATGATATCCTTGTGAAACGCAATCAGGTCATGATCCTCTTTTCCCCACGGATAAGTTCTTCGGTTATCCGGATCCGTCCAACCACAAAGACCGGCCTCATCTCCGTAGTAAATGGTCGGGGCTCCCGGCCATGTCATCTGGAATACAACTGCTTCCCGAAATACACCCTTGTTGATATTCTCTCCTGCAGCCTCCGGTCCCATCGTATGGATTCGTCCAACGCGTCGATTGGTACGTGTCAAAAATCTGGAATGGTCATGATTTGACAATTCATTCATCGCTATTTCCAAGGAATTTTGATTAAATCTGGACATGTGATGACGTAGTGCACCCGTAAATGCATCCGGATTTCCCAGCAAATCTCCGCGGAATTCATCACTATGCTTTTCCACACCGGTCAAAAACCAGGTAATCGGTTCCATAAACGCATCGTAGTTCATAACCGTATCCCACTGGTCACCGAGCAGCCATGATTTTGCATCTCCATAATGCTCTGCAAGTATAATTGCATTTGGATTGGCCTTTTTCACTCTGCTTCTGAAATCTCTCCAGAATCTGTGGTTAAATTCTTCTGTATATCCAAGATCGGCTGCCACATCCAAACGCCAGCCATCTACATTGTAAGGCGGAGATACCCATTTCTCACCCACCTGCATAATGTACTCATATAGTTTTTCCGACTCCTCGTAATTGAGCTTCGGAAGCGTGTCATGTCCCCACCATCCATTGTAGGTTCCGTTGTATGGCCACTGCCACGGATCCTGAAATTTGAAGAAGCTTCGATATGGACTTTGATAATCCACATACGCACCCTTCTCATAGCCTTCCTGATTCTCATAGATACATTCGCGGTCCAGCCACTTGTTAAACGAGCCACAATGATTAAATACACCATCCAAAATAATCTTCATTCCACGGCGGTGTACTTCCTCTACGAGTTGTGCAAACAAGGCATTACTTGCTTCGAGATTCTCTTTATTTGTCACACGGTCAATGTATCTGGTGCTGGCTTTGTTCTCCATGCAGCCTTCCGGCAGACACTCACCTTCATCATGAACGATGACACCAAAATGTGGGTCAATATAATCATAATCCTGAATATCGTATTTGTGATTGGAAGGTGAGACAAAGATCGGATTGAGATAGATAACATCTACGCCCAAATCCTGCAGATAATCCAACTTGTCCATGACTCCCTGCAAATCACCACCATAAAAAGAACGAACATCCATATTATCCGGATACTTAAACCAATCCTTGACCTGACGGCTTCCCTCTCCGATATAACAATATTCATTATCCAAAACATCATTGCTTGTATCGCCATTGCAGAACCTGTCCACAAAAATCTGATAAAAGACTGCACCTCTTGCCCACTTTGGAACAAAAAATCCAGGGAATATCTGAAAGTTATAATCCGGATTGAGATTCTTCTGTGTACCAAGCTTATTATAATAACAGGTTACATTTCCTGCCAGTATCATATAGTAATAATCTATATCGGAATTCACTTCAGGAATCGTATAGGAATAATAATCAAACAGCTCATCTTTTTCCTCTACCTCCATCCTGCAACGTTCCCCATTGTACACCAGATAGACTTCATCTACATTGTTTGAAGCAGTACGAAACCGCAAGGTTACAGATTCACCTACATTTACCTCTGCCGGCTTACGATAACTCTCTGTACCATCCGCAAACAGCGCACCAAAATTGAGTGCCCTTTTCGTATTATATACATATTCCAAAACCCGGAATGCCTGGCGTCTTTGTTCTGTCATCATGAGCATCCTCCCATGTCATTGTAGTATTTGCATAACTGTTTCATATTTTAATACATTTTAGGGGTTTACGCAAGAAAACAAAGAGAAAAGGACAGCCATCGCTCGACTGTCCTTTTCGGAGAAGGTATTTTGTTACTTTGGGGTGTAGCAAAAAACTATATAATGTATTGGGGGGTTACAAGTATTATTATACCCATAATCAATAAAAAGTCTGCCCAAACATTCAATTTTTTTTCAGTATTTTTTGTATATTTTGACTTTTTACGACATGCGAACGGGGTCATTTCAACCTCTTTTTGTGCATCTTGCATAATTTCAAGCAATTTTAATGAACAAGATAGACAAAGCGAGTAAATCTTTACTCACCCTCTGGGAATAATTCCGCATCTTCCGTCTCAAACAATGCCTCAAATTCACTGCGCTCAATGCGTTCTTTCTCAAGAAGAAGATTTGCACATTTGTGCAAGACATCGATATTTTCCTGAATGATGCGTTTTGCTTCCACGTAACATTCATCCATAATTCGACGTACTTCCTTATCAATCATACCGGCAACCTTCTCGCCATAGCTACGCGCATGTCCAAGATCGCGACCGAGGAAGACCTCTTCCTCACTATTGACCTCGTAATTAATCAATCCGACCTTTTCTGACATACCATACTTCACAACCATTGCCTGCGCTGTCTGTGTTGCCTGTTTGATATCTGCAGAAGCCCCCGTTGTAATATCACCAAAAATCAATTCCTCTGCAATTCGTCCGCCATAGCTGACCATGATATCCTGCAGCATCTTCTTTTTGGTCAAAAATACATTGTCATTTTCCGGAAGTGGCATCGTATATCCACCTGCACCCCGACCATTTGGAATGATTGAAACAAGATGTACCGGACCAACCTCACTGAGCAAGTGGAACAAGATAGCATGACCGCTTTCGTGATAGGCTGTAATCTTTCGTTCCTTTTCCGGAACGAGACGGCTCTTTTTTTCTCCACCAATTCCAATCTTGACGAAACTCTTATCGACGTCTTCTTTCTTGATAAACGGACGGCTTTCCTTTGCTGCCGCAATCGCCGCTTCATTCATCAAATTCTCCAAATCTGCACCTGCGAAACCGGCTGTTGTACGTGCAATCTCATGGAGATTCACGTCATCTGCCAATGGCTTATTGCGAACATGCACCTTCAAAATCTCTTCACGACCCTTGACATCCGGTCTTCCAACCATAACCTTACGGTCAAAACGTCCCGGACGCAAAATCGCAGGGTCCAAAATATCCACACGGTTTGTAGCTGCCAATACAATGATTCCTTCATTGACACCAAAACCATCCATCTCTACCAACATCTGGTTCAAGGTCTGCTCTCTCTCATCATGTCCACCTCCAAGACCGGAACCACGCTTTCTTGCAACTGCATCAATCTCATCGATAAATACGATACAAGGTGCATTCTTCTTCGCATCCTCGAACAAATCACGCACACGGCTTGCACCTACACCGACAAACATCTCCACAAAGTCAGAACCGGAAATCGAGAAGAATGGAACCCCGGCCTCACCGGCCACCGCTTTTGCCAATAATGTCTTACCGGTTCCCGGAGGACCCTCAAGCAATACGCCCTTTGGAATTCTGGCTCCTAAGTCACTATATTTTTTTGGATTGCGAAGGAAATCAACGATTTCTTCCATATCCTCTTTTTCTTCATCCAATCCGGCAACATCCTTGAACGTATACTTCTGATCCTTTTCGGTTGCCATATGTGCACGGCTCTTTCCAAAATTCATCATCTTGCCACCACCGGCTCCACCACCGGCACCGCCAGCCATATTGCCCATCATCAAGACAACAAAAATCAAAAGGATAATTCCGCCAACAATCAACGGCAGGTATGTCCAGAACATGCTCTGACGTGTCACGTCATACAGTTCCATAATGATATTGCCTTTTCCCTGCTTCATCACGATTTCCTGTACGACATTGACATCAGAAACATAAAATTGTTTCTCCTCGTTCGTTGCACGGTACGTGATATACACAGTTCCTGTCGGAATCTCTTTGTTTTGATAAATTTTGACTGAGCCAATCAAATCCTCTGATACCTCAGCCTGAAAATCTGCAATGGTATATGCCACATCCATCTGATTACTTCCATTTTGCAGCCAAAGAATCGCGCAAAATGCAATGAAAAACAAAATGAGGTAGATACCAAGTCCACGTTTACTAGGTTTCATTGTTTGCTCCCTTCTAAAATCACTCTTCTGTATCTATTATTCTGAAATCACTCCGATATATGGAAGATTTCTATATTTCTGTGCGCAATCAAGGCCATAACCAACGACAAAACGATCCGGAACCACAAACCCGGTAATGTCCGGCTCCATGTCCACCACACGTCGTTCCGGTTTGTCCAACAAAGTAACCACCTTAAAGCTTTCCGGATTTCTCTTTTTTAAGATCGATGCCAGATAAGAAAGTGTACGACCGGAATCAAGTATATCCTCTACCAGCAATACATCTCTTCCCTCAATCGACTCATCCAAATCCTTCACCATCTTTACAATTCCCGATGATTTCGTATCATTGCCATAACTTGATACTGCCATAAAATCCATGGTTACCGGAATTGTCATATGCTTTGCAAGTTCACACATAAAGAACACACTGCCCTTTAACACACCTATAATATGCAAATTTTTGCCTGCGTATTCCTCGCTAAGCTGTGCAGCAATCTCTTTGATTCTGGCTTCTACCTGTTCTTCGCTAATCATCACTTCAATCTTTGGTTCCATCCATATCTCCTTTTCTCCGGTACTGTAGATGCAATACCTGCTTCGTTCCCGGTTCCACATAATACGCCATACTAAAACGCAATCCGACTGCCCAGATAATCTCTTTTCCACAAGCAACCACCGGCCAGCTCTTCCGTTTTTGTCCATCCACCTTTTCATCCAGGAACACACGCGAAAGCTTCTTCGTATTCCCGGCTTTGTCAATCACAATATAATCCCCTTCTTCAGGAGTCCGTACACAAAGTGTACCCCTTATATTATCATAATTAACCAATTTCGTATAGTTTTTTTTGTTTAAGCTCTCAGCGTCAGTATAATCGGCAATCTGCAGCAAAAGGGTTCCAAAATCCGGAATTTCATACTCTGCCTCTAAACCATCAAATTCATATCGGTAATCTACCCTCTGTGCGTTTGCCGGTTCCAAAACCAGAACATCAAAACTACGTCTTGCCTCCCATTGTTTTGGAAGTACAATCCTGCTTCCACTCTCGGCATCAAGCAGTGATTTTACTGCCTCAATATGTTTTCTGGAAATATCTTTTTGTGAGCCAAGTGCTTTTGTTATCGCATAGGCAAGGACCCGATTTTGAAGGTATGGATGTAGGTGCCGTAGCTTACTGATTTGTAACGCTACCCCCGTTTGCTGTTTGAAAGCGCAGGTTTCATATTCCTTTTTTACCTGTTGCAGGATATAGTCTTCACACATTTGCAGGTCTTTCCCCATCGAAGTCATATGTTCCACCGCTTGGGGATTGAGTTCCCGGAGCATCGGAATCACCTGATGTCTGATCTTATTTCGATCATAATCAAGCAATTGATTTGTTGCATCCGTTCGATAGCTCTGGTTTTTCTCCTTCAAATACGCTTCTATTTCGCTTCGATGTTGTCCCAACAACGGACGAATGATATGCCGGCGCATCGGCAAAATCCCAACCATTCCCTGCAAACCACTTCCTCTTACCATATGAAACAACATCGTCTCCGCTGCATCCTCCTGATGATGTGCAACCGCAATCTTGGTAGCACCTTCTCTTTTTGCAGTTTCTTCGAGGCACTGATATCGAAGCATCCTTCCTGCTTCTTCTATCGTCTGTCCATGTTTTTTCGCAAGTAAGGCTACATCTTCTTTATATAAAAAGAACGGCACATCGAGTGTTTTACACAAGCGTTCCACAAATGCAGCATCCGCATCTGCATCTTCGCCCCGCAAATTATGATGTACATGAACCACATTCATTGCTCCGCTCTGTAATCCCAATTGTTTCGAAATGGCGCACAGTACCAGGAGCAGGCACACAGAATCCGCGCCTCCTGATACACCCACTATGACACGGTCCCGGGGCGTAATTAGCTGATGCTGCTCGATGTAATTGTAAACCTTTTGTTCAAATTTTCTTACCATAATGTGGTATTCTAACACATCCGCTATAGTTCGTATATATTTTCACAAATTTTTCATGATTTTACAAACCAGTACAGTGGCGTCATCCTTCAAGCGATTTCCACACACAGCGTGTACCGACTCAATAATGTGATCCACCAATGATTGTGCATCCCCTTCCTCACAGCCAAGCAGGATTTCTCTCATATAATCATCCTTATTTTCGCACATCAAACTCTCCAGAACACCATCACTTACCATCACAATAAAATCACCATCATAAAACTTCTTTCCGGTACACGCACACGCTGCCTGCTCATGAACCCCCATTGGAAGTGAGGTGGACGAGACACTCTCAATCCAGTCTGCTCTTTTGATATAGCTTGTCGCTGCGCCGTATTTCATCATCTGTCCATACCCTGTGTACAAATCAATCAACAGCAAATCCAACGTAGAAAAATGTTCCCCCCGGTTTTTTGTCGCCAGACACGCATTGACAAGTTGCACAGATAATTGCTCCCTTACTCCCGTTTGCAGCAGCTCCTCCATAGCATCCAGCAGCTCCTGACTGTCTTTCGAAGCCTGCATACCATTTCCCATACCATCTGCCAGCATCAATAGCGAAGTTGCCGGCTGCGTTTTTCCAATATAAAAATTATCTCCGGACACAATCTCCACATGCTTTGCCAATCGTCGCACGGCTGTTTCCACACGAAATACAGGTTTTTGATTTAGTACAAGCATCGTTGGGGCAGTTCCCACTATCTGTCTGCTTTCCTGCGATAACAAAAACGCAATCCCGGTCTGTTTACTCAAAATTTCTTCCACTTTTTTTGCACTCACAACTCTGCCTCGTTTTACATAGGCAATGATGTACAATCTGTAATATCCCTGTCTTTCTTTTATAAGCGTTAGTGCCCGCACAACAATCCCATATTTCGCAAGCTGATCCAAAATAAGTGCCTGCGTGCGCTCCTTCATCGCAACCTTGCCCTCTAACTCCTGCGTCACATCACATAACATGGAGCCAATTTGACCAAGTGCAAAGCTTTCCTGTCCGGCAACCGCGAGTGTATAATCCATTCGCTCGAAACCTTTTGCCAATTCCCGAATCCGATGTAATACCAAATCGCCCCATAATGCCCCATTTTCTTCCACACCGCCGGATATCCTTTCGATTGGATAATACCATTGTCCGGGAAGAAATAAGTTTAACAAAACAGCTGTAGCAAACGCTTTCCAGCCTGTCTCGGTCAAAAGGATCGGAAAGGCCAGATACCCCAACAGTAAATAAGCAACAACAAAGAAACAGGCAAAACAATATCTACCACATCGAATCCATGAAAGCACAAATCCGCAGATACATGCAAGCACAATCCATGCAAGCAGGCTATCTGTCTGTTCCACTCTAAACCCATAAATACTTCCGCAAAGGGCGGTCCAGGCTATTCCCTCACGCACACCAAAGCGATACAGACAATAGCAAATTCCAAATATGCAGACACTTTGCAAAACTTCGATTTCTCCGAAAAAATGAATGGGCATACCAAAAAGCATAGATGCCATGAAAATCCAGATTGCTATGCTTTTTTTCGTCTCATCTGTCATATCCTTTCCTTCTTGTAGCGCACGGTATGCCCATCCATATACAACACATAAGCATACAACCAAAACCGTCTCCAAACATGCCGTCCAAACATCCAATCCCCATCCGGCAATCGCAAATCCAAGATTCACAATTGCAGTCACAAGCCCACAGATAGCCGTCATCACTCCCTGTCTGGGTCGCTGCACCTGCACAGACCGCATCTGCAATATTCCCAGTGTTATCACCGCCTCCAGCATGTAGCGAACAATCACCCAGCCTTGCACCATTTCCTGCCTACTGACAAGCGCCAGCAGCATTCCAAGTACCAATGCAATCATTTTTCTGCCATAGATACTTCCAGCGTATACAAGTGCAATTCCCATCGGAAAACATGCAGCAATCTCACAGTTTCCTATACACCACGCCACCACAAAATCACAGACATAAGAAAACATCTTACCCGTCCCTCTCTTTAATCAAAATCATTTCTTGGCATTTCGTCCTAACATCTTACACATCCTCTTGTTTTTTGTGTGTCAAAGCATGCCAGTTGGGATATTTTTTTTGAGACAAAAAAGAGAATACTTCCTTCAAAATATGTGGCAAAACAACACTAACTATGATAAAATATTTGTTACCTATTATAATATGGGGGATTTATTCGGGAGGATTTACTATGCTAAATACCTATGTTATCATACAATCTGTTGCGATTGCGCTTTGTTTTATAGCGATTATCATTCTTTTTTTCAAAGACACAACCAAGGTGCAGTTGCTAATGACTTGCTTTATGGTCTGTGCATTGATACAAAATGTCGGTTATCTGCTGGAGATTCTTTCCACCACTGCAGAAGCTGCCGTAGTTTCGATAAAATTTCAATATTTGGGCTCTGCCTTTATCATCTTATTTTTTAGCAAATTCATAACCTACTATACAAATGTCCAAGTACCACGATTTGTTTTTCCGATTTTGACCGTGCTGGACTTTATTGTGTTAATCCTGGCGTTTACCTGTACCAGACATCATCTGTTCTACACTTCCATGAAATTCGTCCATAAAGGGGCTTATCCTCACTTTGATTTGGAATATGGATTTGGATTTTATCTGTTTGTAATTGGAAGCTGTTTTGTTCCTTGTTTGTTAGTGCTTTTTTCGCTGATCCACGCAATCAGGAATACCTCCTATCGAAAGAAAAAAACAGAATACATGACAATTTTTCTTTTATCACTTGTTCCGGGAATTATTCTCATTTTATATGCAACCAAGATTCTACACGGATATGACCCTTGTCCGGCGACATTGGCCTTTTTCATATCCTGTGTCGTTATTGTGATCTGGAGCAGACAAAATTATGATTTAAGCCGAATTGCGGCGGACACCTTGCTCACGGACCTTGGTGACAGTGTTATTATTTTGAACGAAGATGGTGTCATCATCAACTTTAACCCATCCGCAGCAAATATCTTTCCGAAATTGAACAAGAGCATGATTGGACAAGATATCCGTTTGCTTCCTGATTTTCCAACAGAGATGTTTGCACAGGAACACAATTTTGAATTTGAGCTGAACAACAAACATTATGATAGTCACATACATAAAATTTATGATGAAAGAAAACAGATATTCGGAAGTCTCATCATGATTTTGGATGTCACGACCACCCATGAATATATCAACGAAATTGAAATCATGCGCCAAAAGGCAGAGGAAGCCAGTACTGCAAAGAGCGAATTCATGGCGAATATGTCCCATGAGATTCGAACACCAATGAACGCGATTATCGGTCTTTCCAGTCTCATCAAAGAAGAAAGTCACGGACGTAAGGTGTATGATTTTGCATGTGATATTAAAGCCGCTTCGCAAAACCTGCTTGGCATTATCAACGATATCCTGGATATCTCCAAAGTCGAGGCTGGTAAGATGGAATTGATTGAGGACAATTACCAAACCGGACACTTCTCTCACGAGCTGCTCATCATGATGAACATGACTGCGTCGCAAAAAGGTTTGAAGCTCGAGTGTGAAGGCATCGACCATCTCCCAAGCTGTCTGTACGGAGACAGCAATCGAATCCGTCAGGTTTTGATCAACATCGTCAACAACGCCATTAAGTTTACACCGAAAGGTGTCATCCGGCTCTTGTTCTCATGCAGGAATCTCGATGATGACCACATCGAGCTGTGTATCAAATGTTCTGATACCGGTATCGGTATCCGCGAAGAGGATTTGACCAAAATTTTCGAGAATTTCCAACAGGTGGATTCCCGAAAGAATCGAAATGTAGAGGGAACCGGTTTAGGTCTTTCCATCTCAAAGCGATTGATTGATTTGATGCATGGTACCATTGAAGTAGAGAGTGAATACGGAGTCGGAACTACATTTACAATAAAGATTCCACAGAAAGTGATAGATCGACGACCGGTTTGCGATACCTCTGATGAAGTATCCAGAGATGATTCTCCGGTTTACTTCACATCACCGGAAACAAAGATTTTGCTGGTAGATGACAACTTAATCAACCGAAAGGTTGCCTGTGGTCTGCTTTCCAAATATGATTTCCAAATCACGGAAGCAGACAGCGGACAGACTGCGGTTGAACTCACAAGGAACAACAACTACGATATTATCCTTATGGATCATATGATGCCGGGTATGGATGGACTGGAAGCCGCCAATATCATTCAGCAGGAGATGGCCAGAGAGCTTCGTACCTGCCCAATCATTATTGCATTAACCGCCAACGCAATGGAAGGTGTTCGCGAGATGTTCCT
>JBJENA010000030.1:63790-119132 GCA_051879955.1 Wujia sp. | reverse complement strand
GCGGACAAACGGTTTTCAAGACCGCCTCGTTATGACCACTTCGATACCTCTCCAGACATATTTTTTTCGTGTCGCTTGCTCAGCGACTTTGTTATCTTAACAAAATACATAATGGTTGTCAACACATTTTTTTAATTTTTTTGGAAAAGTTTTTTCGCGAAAATGGAAGCAATTTCAAGGTCCTCAGGGGTAGTTATTTTTATGTTTTCATAGCTTCCCGGTATCACTTTACAACGCACCCCACCATATTGTTCAACCAACATTGTATCATCCGTTATTTTGTGGTTAATTCTTCCATCTTTATTCACTTTTTTCATTATTTCATACGATTTTTTTATCAAAGAAAGGCGAAAAGTCTGCGGAGTTTGAATCTGATAGAGCGAAGCTCTCTCTGGTGTTTCAATTCCATATTGTTTCTCATCCACAACCTTAATTGTATCCTTAACCGCAACTCCCACTGTGCACGCACCATATTCTTTCGCACACGATATAGACCGTGTAATCATATCCTGGTCAACAAACGGTCTTGCGCCATCATGAATCAACACTAAATCTTTTTCTGAAACTTGATTTATAACACTGAGACCTTCATAAACAGAATCAAATCGTTCCTTGCCACCTATACAAATCTCTTTTATCTTCGTAAGCTCGTATTTCTCCACCAACTCTTTACGACAGTGTTCCACATACTCTGCCTTCGTAACCAAAACAATCTGATCTATGGCTTCGTGATTTTGAAACGCACACAGAGAATAAGAGAGCACTTCCCGCTCTCCTATTTTCAAAAATTGTTTTGCTGTATTTGATTGCATGCGACTACCTACTCCAGCCGCAAGAATAATTGCTGTTATCATTTACGTTCTCCAATTTTTAAATTCGCAATTGCATTGAGATCCCAACCGTCTCGAATTCCTGCCATATAATTATGATATCCGGCCACTCCAATCATCGCTGCATTATCTGTACAATAAACAGATGACGGATGGTAAAAAGCAATCCCTTGTTTTTCGCATGCGGCACGCATACTCTCTCTCAAGGAAGAATTTGACGCAACTCCACCTGCAAGTGCAAGAGCAGTGCATCCATAATCTTTCGCTGCTCGCACCGAATTATCAGTGAGCACATCCACCACCGCCTGCTGGAATGAAGCGGCAACATCCGCCTTGTTGACTTCTATCCCTTTCATCTCACATCCATTTAGATAATTCAAAACTGCTGATTTTAATCCACTAAACGAAAAGTCATATGGTGCGTCCTCCATAAAAGCTCTTGGAAAATGAATTGCCTCCGGATTGCCTTCCTTTGCAAGCTTATCTACTTTCGGCCCACCCGGATAACCAAGTCCAATCGCACGCGCCACCTTGTCAAACGCTTCACCCGCTGCATCATCTCTTGTTCTTCCAACAATTTCGAAAGTCTGATAATCCTTCACATATACCAGATGCGAATGGCCACCGGAAGCCACCATGCACATAAACGGTGGTTTTAATTCCGGATGTTCAATATAATTCGCAGCAATATGTCCTTCAATGTGATGAACTCCGACCAGCGGTTTGTTCTTCGCATACGCAATCGCTTTTGCAGCACTGACTCCTACCAACAAAGCACCAACCAAGCCAGGGCCATAGGTAACCGCAATCGCATCAATATCCTCCCAGGTTGTCTGTGCCTCTTCCAGCGCAGCACGAATCACCTGATTCACTTTCTCTACATGCTTACGGGATGCAATCTCCGGAACCACACCACCATAGATTTTATGCAAATCTATCTGTGAATATATAATATTTGATTTTACCTGTCTGCCATCCACGACAACTGCGGCTGCAGTTTCATCACAGGATGACTCGATTGCCAATATTGTGCTCATTGTGTTTTCCTTCCAATTTAAATTACTGCTTTGCCTTGGTGGACTCTCCCCAACCATAAATCTTCCACAAACCATTTTCCTTTACCATGATATATTGCTGATAAAAATATCCCATTTCATCTGAGGAATTCAAGGTGATTTGCACTTCCAGGCTTGCCATTTCTTTCCCATCTTTTGTAAACGTTTCAACCTGACTTGCCTCCGGCAACTCACACAGCTTGTATTTGAGAGATTTTTCTTTCATATCCTTGATATCTGCTTTCAATCGTTGCAAGCTTTCATCCTTGGGATTGATTGCCAGGAGTTCACTACAATAAAGATTTCGAACTTTCTCGTTTAGTTTTTCTAACACCTCATCCGAAAGACTCTGTCCATAAAACAACTTAAAGTAGCGATTATGCAGCTTGGCTACATCGCGTGGCGTATTCGGATAATCCAATGTCATATCATATTCAAGAAGCTTTTGAAGTTCTTCCTTTTGGGTTGTATTACATCTTGTCGAAGATTTGTTGCTTAGATAATTAAAATAAAACAGTACCAATGCAACAAAAAAAACAGCAAGAATGACACTTTTTATCGTTGTAGATTTGTGCGATGTTTTTGCCATATTTCCCTCCCCAATTATTCCTCAAACTTCAATGTGATTTCTGTTCGATCTTTTGCGATATAGCTCTGCGGATAAATCTTTTGAACCACAGGTTCAAATTCTTTTGGTTTTACTGTCGCAGGACTATAATGCGTCAACCACATCTGTTTTACCTGCGCAGCTTTCGCAAGACCTGCAGCTTCCTGCATGGTCATATGTTTATGTTCTCTTGCTTTATCAATCTTATCTATTTCTCCATACATGCCTTCGCAGATAAACAAATCTGCCGCCTGCGCGTGTCTTACAATCGAATCAACCGGTCTTGTATCGGTGCAATAGCTAACCTTTAACCCTTTTCTCGCCTCTCCCATGACCATATCTTCGGTATACTGTTTTCCTTCATACTCTACGGTCTGACCTTTTTGTAAAAGGCTCCAATACTGAACAGGAAGTCCCAATGCCTTTGCACGCTCCACATCAAATCTGCCCTTGCGGTCAATCTCTAAATTATATCCATAACAGGTAACTCTGTGATTCACACGAAATGCACGAATACGCATTCCGCAAATATTTATTTCTTCTTCCTCTTCTGTAAGTTCTATGAATTTTATGTCAAACGGAAGCTCTGGTGCAATGATTCGAAGGGAATTCACGACGCGTTCTAACCCCTTTGGTCCAATCATCGTCAAAGGTTCTGTCCGCTCTGCATTTCCCATCGTTAAAAGCAAGCCCGGTAATCCACTGATATGATCTGCATGAAAATGTGTGATACAGATAACATCAATCGGCTTAAAACTCCAGCCTTGCATACGTATTTGATTTTGTGTTCCCTCTCCACAGTCTATTAACACACTACTTCCATTGTAGCGTGCCATAAGCGATGTAAGGGCTCTATATGGAAGCGGCAACATGCCACCTGTTCCCAACAGGCAAAGTTCCAACATATATGAATTCTCCTTGTCTGATTCTCTATATTACTAAAATTTCTTTTCATATATAATAGCCGATTCTACCGGTTGACTGTAATAATCCTTCCGAACAGCAATCGAAGCATATCCATGTTCTTCGTACAATTTCTGTGCCGGAAGATTCTGCTGTCGCACTTCTAAAAATGCGCGTTCGCACATTCCCTGCACAAATGCAAGGTATTCTTCCATCAACTGTCTTGCACAACCACTTCTTCGATTTTTTTGTGCTACAGCAATACGAAGCAGTTCCGTTTCATCTCCTATTACACTCGCAAACAGATATCCGCAAACAGACCTTCCATCCATCGCCATCCAAAGATGGTTATATGTCTGCCCTGCTGTCTCACGCAACATATTTTCCGACCAAACAGAGCGAAAACTCGATGCTTCAATCGTTGCAATCTGAAGCAGCCTGTTCTCATCCAACGCATCCATATGTGCACAATTGTAATACAATACCTCATATGCCATAGCTTTACCTCCTTGAAATCGACCCATTTCGCTGTTTGCAAATTAGTTATTTGTCAATCCGCTTTTTTCGCATTCTCCTGCGCCTCGCGTTCCCGCTCAGCCTGAGACTTGCGAAGATACACCGGAACATGCTCATCCGCATTTTCACATTTGCCTTGCGCAAAATATACAGCACCCAAACTTGCCACACTTGCAGCGCGCTGACGATTCATGCTTGCAGGTGCAAATTCAAATGGCACCTTCATATATTCTTTTATCAACTCCTGATATACAGGAACACCATCTCCGAGAAAAATCACTTCCCGATTCATGGCATTTAATTGCTCGATTAAATCCCGGATATCACAGGCAGTCTGTTCTGACACAACCACCTGTTGTCCATCCTTATATTCATAGATGCCGGTATAAACCTGCTGTCTTCTGGCATCCATAATCGGACAAACCAATTTCGACACACCCCATAGATTATATGCCAAGCCATGACAACTTGGAACCGAAATGATTGGTTTGTCTAACGCAAGACCCAGACCCTTTACCGTCGCTGCGCCAATGCGAAGTCCGGTAAAGCTTCCGGGACCTGCCGCAACTGCAATGGCATCCATTTCATCCAAATTAAGTTGTGTCATTTTTACAATCTCATCCAGCATAGGAAGCAGGGTCTGTGAATGTGTTTTTTTATAATTCACACTATATTCTGCCACAAGCAAGTCATCTTCCACCAGCGCCACACTTGCCACCATTCCCGAGCTGTCTACTCCTAAAATCTTCATTTTCTTCACCTCATCTGCGCACAGTCTCTATCGTAATCTGTCGATAATCAAATCCTTTTTGCACATTTTTTTCGATTGTTATCTTTTTATACTGCGCAGGAAGAATGTCCACAATCTTTTCTGCCCATTCAATCAGACAGACACCATCGCCATCCACACATTCATAATAGCCGATTTCATCCATCTCGTCTTCACTTCCAATCCGATATACATCAAAGTGATAAAAAGGAAGTCGACCTTCATGATATTCCTTTAATATTGTAAAGGTTGGACTGCTAATTGGTTCTTCCACTCCCAGGCCGGCTCCAAATCCCTGAGAAAAAACGGTTTTTCCTGTTCCCAAATCTCCATACAAACAAAACACATCGCCGGGCTGTGCCAAAGATGCAAGCTGTTTTCCAATTTCAAATGTATCCTGCCAACGATTACTCTCTTTATATTCCTTTTCCACTTTGATATCTCTCCAAACTCTTACTAACTCTCGGATGGTACTGCGCCGTAAAATTCACAATGGATGCAAGAATCTTCCCTTTTTCATCTCCAAGCTGTTCCAAAGGAATCACGAACGCATTCACTCTGTTCGTATATATCGCAACCATGTGTTTTGTCATCATCAGTCTACAGATATTTTTCCATTCCAAGTCCATGGATTGATCTGCCTGACACACTGTAATTCCATCGTCATGAAAAGTATATTCCAAAGGACGTCTGTATGACGGACTGAGTTTTAATTGCCGCCAGGTTTTAAACGCCAACATCAAAGGATTTACAACTGTAAATAACAAGGCTACTACTATATAAACAATTCGTGTGCGCGCATCCATTACATTCCAGCTGATTGCGAGTATCACACAGGCACCGAGACTAAGCAAAAGTCCCATCACTCCACCAAAGCTTCTGTAATTCGTATTGAGAACATAGCTATACAAAGCCGAAAATGTCATATTTACCGATGTTGTCTTTGCCTGCTTCACCTTTTCTCTCCTTACCTGTATGTTATAATTCAAACTCCATTAATTTATGCTGACTTTCATATTCCCGATATGTAACCCCTGCAAGATCAAACATCTTTTTAGACGCTTTTGTGCTCTCTGAATCCGCATATTTATCCGACATATAAATAATTTCGCGGATACCGGATTGGATAATCGCCTTTGCACATTCATTACATGGAAACAGGGTTACATAGCAACGCGAACCACGCAAAGTCCCGCCGCCCCGGTAATTGAGTATGGCATTGAGCTCTGCATGACACACAAAGAAATACTTTGACTGCATACCTTGACCATCTCGATCCCAAGGCATCTCATCATCGTTACATCCCGAAGGCATGCCATTGTATCCCATGGACAAAATACGATTGTCCTGGTCCACGATGCATGCGCCAACCTGTGTACTTGGATCCTTACTTCGTGCCGCCGACATAATCGCAATCCCCATAAAATACTGATCCCAAGTGATATAATCTGCACGTTTTTGCGCCATAACCACACCTCCCAAAGGTTACGCAAAAACACATGCAGAGCTTGCATGTGTTTTTGGTTATATTCTATATACTTATCTACAAAGCAGTGCGAATTCTTGTAATCATATCCAAACCTTCTGTCTTGGCTTCGAATTCGCCCTCCTTCATCTTGTCTGTCAAAAATGCAAGTTCTCCGGTTACGCCCTGTGCAACTACATATTCCACATTACCGAAAATCTCTGCAATCTGATCCTTTGATATTGTATCCTTCACACGAACAAAGAATCTGCACACAAAATTCTCACGACTTCCAAGCGTGATCTTTTCCTCTTCCCAAATCGTCATGATGTTGGTTCCCTGATGCTTCACTGCATCCACGATATCTGCAACAACCGCACTTGCAGTTGGAAGCTTTCCTGCACCCTTACCATAGAACATGGTATCACCTAACATATTTCCATTTACAAAGATTCCATTGAACACACCATTGACATTTCCAAGCGGATGCTCTGCATCAATCATGAATGGGGCAACCATAGAATAGATGTTGCCATCGACCCATTTGCTGGTTCCAAACAACTTGATGGATGCATTCAAAGCCTTTGCATACTGAATATCTGTTTCCGTAATTTTTGTAATACCCTCTGTATAAATATCCTGATAATCCACCTGCTTGCCACATGCGAGTGAAGTCAAAATGGCAATCTTGCGACATGCATCGTGGCCTTCTACATCTGCTTCCGGATTGCGTTCTGCATAACCCTTTTCCTGCGCACGCTTAAGCACCGTTTCAAATGCGGAACCCTCATCCGTCATTTTTGACAAAATATAGTTTGTGGTACCATTAAGAATACCGGTAATCTCTGTGATTTCATCTGCTGTCAATGACTGATTCAGCGGACGAATAATCGGAATACCACCGCCAACGCTGGCCTCAAAGAGATAGTTTACGTCATGTGCCTTTGCAATCTTCAAAAGCTCTGCACCATGTGCAGCTACAAGTTCTTTGTTGGACGTACATACTGACTTGCCGGCTTCGAGTGCCTGTTTTGTAAACTCATATGCAGGTTTCAATCCACCCATTACTTCTGCTACAATTTTTACTTCCGGATCATTTAAAATGATATTGTAATCATGCACCAGAATCTCCTGGACCGGGTCACCCGGAAAATCACGAAGGTCCAATACATATTTTACATTTACTTCCTGTCCTGCACGTTTATTTATACTGGCATGATTGGTGTTAATCACCTCTACCACTCCAGATCCTACGGTGCCATATCCAAGCACTGCTATGTTAATCATGACTCCACCTCTTCCTCTTTTTTCGTTTCTTCCAAAGCGTCTGCAACCTGACCAAAATCTTCATCTGACATAATGCGATCAACCGCAATACTTACAACAATTTCCTCTTTTGTCTGCTCCGGCAAGGTCAGCTTTACAACATTTTCCAAATATCCTGTTTCCTCACTGCGAACAACATTTGGAACTTTCTTTACATCTTCCTGTTCGACAGTTACGATTCCCAAAACATCATCTACTTCAAATGCAAGCTTGATATCATGAGTCTGGGATATCAGAATCTGTGCATTTGGTCCCGGAATATCCGGCATACCAAACTTCTGCTTCAGACTATAGATAGGGATTACACTGTTTCGCAAATTGATAATACCTTTTACATTCGCTGCTCCCAGCGGGATTGGAATGATATTGTACGAACACTCAATTCCTTGAATTCGATTGAGCTGCATACAGTATTTTTGCTCATTTAACGAAAAGACAATATACTTTACTAACGCCATGCTAATCCCCCTTTTCCTTTGTATTCACCCACTTTAGATACGCACTGATAAATCCATCCAGATTTCCGTCCAGGACAGACTGCGCATTTGTACATTCAAATGCAGTCCGTGCGTCCTTCACCATCGTATATGGTTGAAGAACATAATTGCGAATCTGACTGCCCCAGCCATTGTCTGTCACTTCGCCCCGAATGCCTGCCAGCTTTGCCTTGTTTTCTTCTTCCTTCAGCAAAAACAGCTTTGCCTGCAGCATCTTCATCGCTTTATCTTTATTACTATGCTGTGAACGTTCATTCTGACATTGTACCACAATTCCAGTCGGAATATGCGTGATACGTACCGCCGAACTTGTTTTATTGATATGCTGACCACCCGCGCCGCTCGAACGATAGGTATCAATTCGCAAATCATCGGCATTGATTTCTACTTCAATGTTATCATCCAACACCGGCATAACATCTACAGCAGCAAAGCTCGTCTGTCTCTTTCCTGCCGCATTAAATGGCGAAATACGCACCAGCCGGTGTACACCTTTTTCAGATTTCATATATCCATATGCATGCAATCCATTCATCTGGAAGGTCACAGACTTAATGCCTGCTTCCTCGCCATCCAGATAATCCAGCACTTCAACCTGGAATCCTTTTTTCTCGGCAAATCTTGTATACATTCGGTACAGCATTTGCGTCCAGTCACAGGCTTCCGTACCACCCACTCCTGCATGGATGGTTATGATTGCACTGTTTGCATCATATTCCTCCGACAGAAGGGTATCAATGCGAAAAGCTTCAAACCGTTCTTCAAAATCTGCAAGTTCCTGACCAACTTCCTCTGCCATACTCGCATCTTCCACTTCTTCCGCCATCTCGATCAAAGTTTCAATATCTTCATACTGTGTTTCCAGACTATGATACTCCTCTAAAGTATCTTTCAGGTTTTTAAGTTCTTTCATAACAGCCTGACTATGGGCAACGTCATCCCAAAATCCCGGCTGTTCCAAACTGGGTTCTAATTGCTGAATACGAAGCTCTTTTCCAGCAATGTCAAAGTGAATCCCTCACTTCCGCAAGTGGAGCTTTGTATTCGTTCAATGTAAATCGAAACTGATCAAATTCAATCACTTACTTCACCACCTTTTATAGATTTCTGCCACAGCACATCTTGTATTTTTTGCCACTTCCGCAAGGACAAGGATCATTACGTCCAATCTTTGCACCTTCTCTTCGAATCGGTCCCTTCTTTGCTGTATCATCCTTATTTGTTCCTGTTACCTTGGCAACCTCTTCACGTTCTACCTTCTGCTCAATCTTTACATGCAAAAGCATACGAACGGTATCTTCTCTTACCGCAGCAGTCATCTCATTGAACATGTCATATCCGGCAAACTTATATTCCACAACCGGATCCTTGCTACCATATGCCTGAAGGCTGATACCCTGACGTAACAGCGACATATCATCCAAATGAGACATCCATTTCTTATCAATCACCTTAAGAAGGATCACTCTCTCAATCTCACGAAAATGTTCCGGATCCGGGAATTCTGCTTCCTTCTCTGCATAAATTCTGGCAGCCTCTTCCTTCATTCTCTGCTTGAATTTTTCAACCTTTCCAGCTTTTTCTTCTTCCTCTGTCAACTTGATGGTATCAAAAGGAATAATCGGAATCAATAACTGATTGAGTTCTCCGATATTCCACTCGGATGGCGATACTTCATCCGAACAAGTCTTATCAATATAGGTTTCTACGGTTTCCTGTACAAACTTGAAGATAACATCACGCATATTCTCGCCATCCAATACACGGCGACGTTCTGCATAAATGACTTCTCTTTGATCATTATTTACCTGATCAAACTCAAGCAGGTTCTTACGGATTGCAAAGTTGTTACTCTCGATTTTCATCTGTGCCTTTTCCACAAACTTAGTAATCGTCTTGTGCTGAATCTCCTCGCCTTCCGGAATCTTCAACGCGTCATATACAGATTTAACCTTTTCAGAGCCAAATAAACGCATCAAATCGTCATCCAGAGAGAGATAGAACTTCGACTCACCCGGGTCACCCTGACGACCGGCACGACCACGCAGCTGGTTATCAATACGTCTGGATTCATGACGTTCTGTACCAATAATCTTCAAACCGCCAAGCTCTGCCACACCTTCGCCCAGCTTGATATCTGTACCACGACCTGCCATGTTCGTTGCGATGGTAACTGCTCCACGCTGACCGGCATCTGCTACGATTTCCGCCTCAAGCTCATGGAACTTCGCATTCAATACTTTGTGTTGAATTCCACGTTTGCTAAGTAAACGCGACAATTCTTCCGATGCATCAATCGTAATCGTACCAACCAAAACCGGCTGTCCCTTTTCGTGCGACTCCGCCACTGCATCTACAATTGCTGCAAGTTTTTCTTTCTTTGTCTTAAAGATAGAATCCTGATGATCAATTCTCTGGACCGGAAGGTTTGTCGGAACCTCCACAACATCCATTCCATAGATTTCACGGAATTCATCTTCCTCTGTCAACGCAGTACCTGTCATACCTGCCTTCTTCTTGTATTTATTAAAGAAGTTCTGGAACGTGATTGTCGCAAGTGTACGGCTTTCACGCTTTACCTTTACATTTTCCTTTGCTTCAATCGCCTGATGCAGACCATCTGAGAATCTACGTCCCGGCATAATACGTCCGGTAAACTCATCTACAATCAATACTTCATCATCTTTGACAACATAATCCTTGTCCTTAAACATCAAGGCATGGGCACGGAGTGCCATTATCATGTTGTGCTGAATATCGATGTTATCTGCATCTGAGAAGTTGTCGATATGGAAGAACTGCTCCACTTCCTTTACACCCTGTGCAGTAAGCACGACCTGCTTATCCTTCTCATCCACAAGGTAATCGCCATCTTCCTCTATGTCATTGCCCATAATGGCATCCATCTTGCTGAGTTCCAAAGAAGCGGTTCCTCGCTTCATACGACGTGCCAGATAATCACACATCTTATACAAATCAGTTGATTTTCCACTCTGTCCGGAAATAATCAACGGTGTTCTTGCCTCATCAATCAATACAGAGTCGACCTCATCCACGATGGCATAATTGAGTTCTCTTTGTACCAGATCCTCCTTGTAAATTACCATGTTATCACGAAGGTAATCAAATCCAAGTTCGTTATTCGTCACATAAGTAATATCGCAATTATATGCCGCACGACGTTGTTCATTCTTGTCACTATTTAAAATGACACCAACGGTCAATCCCAGGAACTCATGTACCTGACCCATCCACTCCGCATCACGCTTTGCCAGATAGTCATTGACGGTAACGACATGTACACCCTTCCCTTCCAATGCATTCAAATATGCCGGCAATGTGGAAACCAACGTCTTACCTTCACCTGTACGCATCTCCGGAATACGTCCCTGATGCAAAATCACACCACCGATTAACTGCACACGATAATGTTTCATATGAAGGACACGACTGGCAGCCTCTCTTACAACCGCAAAAGCCTCTACCAACAAGTCATCCAAGGTCTCACCCTTTGCAAGTCTATCCTTAAACTCCTGTGTTTTTGCCTTTAACTCTTCATCAGAAAGCGCCTGCATGCTTTCATCTAATGCTTCAATCTTATCCACGATTGGATAGATTCGTTTTAATTCTTTTTCACTATGTGTACCAAATAATTTTTCAAATACGCCCATAACTACCTCCTGGGTATGTTGTATTTCTACATAATATCATAAAGAATAATATACCATCATTGCATTGTCAACGCAAGATTTTTCTATATAAAGCAAAAAATGCAAAGGATAAATCACACCCTTTGCATTTCCTTTTTATAACTCTTTTAAAGCCTTGCGGTCTATCTTGCCATTTGCATTATGCGGAAGCTGCTCCATGTACCGAATCTTCCCCGGAAGCATGTACTCCGGTATACGTTGTGCCAGCTTTTCGAGCAACACCTTCTTTTCGAGTTCCATTCCATCATAATAAAGCACAATCTTTCTTCGAAAACTATCATAATGGCATGCGCAATCGCGAATCTCATCAATCAGATTGGCGGCATTTTCTATCTCACCCAGTTCGATTCGATATCCCATATGCTTAATCTGAAAATCCTTGCGGGATACATAAGTCAAGTTTCCATCTTCCTCATATCGTACAAGATCTCCGGTATGATAGATGCGTTCCGGATACTGTGACTGCAACGGACTTTGTGTAAAGCTTTCCTGCGTTTTTTGAGGATTATTGTAATATCCCAAAGCCAGGCAGCTGCCCGCCATGCAAAGCTCTCCGGTCTCCCCTTCTTTCACTTCATGACCTTCTTCATCCAGCACAAGGGCTCTCACATTTGAAATCGGTGTTCCAATAGACAATGGCTCACCCTCCGGTTCTTTCCCCGTACGAATATATGCTGTGCACACGAAGGTTTCCGTCGGTCCATACAGATTTGCATACACCACATCCGGAAGCTCACGCGTCCAGTAATCCAACTGTTTTCTTGGGAACACCTCTCCCGCAAACATTGCATGCTTTAAATATTGCGGTTTTAGTGCATCAAATGTTTTCAAGTTTGCAACAATGCCCATCGCGGATGGTACCCATAAAAAGGTAGAGATCCGTTTTTCATTGAGATATTCTATCAGCTTAATCGGAAAACTAAATTTACCGGATGGAATAATCACCATCTTTGCACCAAAGTACATGGTTCCATATACATCGTGCATGGATACATCAAAATACAGTGGCGCCTGGTTTCCAAACACATCGTTTTCATCAAATTCAAATGTCTCATCCAGCCATTCAAGGTAATTGATTATGACACGATGGTTTAACAACACACCCTTTGGGACACCGGTAGAACCGCTTGTAAACAATACATACAATGGGTCATGCTCCGTCAAAGTCTCCCACTCGCACAAAGCCTGCGCCTCTTTCTTGGATACCTTCTCTTTTTCTTCAATCAGAATAACCTTTGCTGCACCGGCGAAAGAAAGTGCCTGTTCACGATGAGCCTCATCTGTCAAAATAGCAACCGGATTTAATACGTTCAAAATCGTGATAATACGCTCTACCGGCATATGGCTGTCTAACGGGCAATAAAAATTCCCGCTATACAACACGCCAAAGAAACCAACCAGACTCTTCACACACTTATCCATAAACACCGCAACCGGTCTTCTGGTTGCATGAATCTCGTCACGAAGAACCACTCCTGTTTTTCTTGCTTCCTGCTGCATTTGCAGGAAAGTCATCACTTCCAGTTCGTCTTCATATGCCTCTTTATCCGGAACACGCGCAGCGGACTGTTCCAGGTATTGCAATACATGATGTGCCATTTATCTGCCCACCTTCTCAATCAATGCCATAATCGTTTCCACAGAATCAAAATTCTCCGGAACCACTTCGCTAACCGGAATATCCACACCAAACTCGTCCGAAATCTCTGAAATAAGATTCAAAATCGTGAATGAATCCAACACTCCGTCATCAACAAGTCCGGTTCTTCCTTCAAAATTTCCCCCCGGCACCAAATCTTCCAAAATTTCTAATAACTGTTCCATACGTTCTCCTTTTCTCTACTGTTGAATCGTTTCCCAAAAAATCTTTGAAAACGCTCTTGCGCTATCTCCATTCATATGTCCATCATAATCCACAAACAACTCCAAATCATGTGGATACACACTATAATATTGCATATTGAAATCATAATATGCTACACCCTGCTGTTTGAAATAATCTGAAAAGTATGTAGAAGCTGCTGAAAAACTATCCCAGTTCTTCGTTAGGGTAACAGCCGGAAGCGGCATCGTTGTCGCAACAAACTGCACATCATTTTCTTTGCAGAGTTTAATGAGCTTATCCAAATATGTCATATTCGGTTTATAAACTGTTTCCGGCGTGAAAACGTCCGGCTCATAGGCCTTAAAGTTTGCTGCATCAACCGGATATTTTTCTATAAATCCACTTTCATGATATTCCTGTACTTTCCCTTTCAAATAGGACACATCATAATTGGAATGTGACTTTTGGTAAACTGTATCCTTCATCTTTGAGAGTTCATACTGCAATGAATACTCGTAAGATGGGAAAAATGCTGTTCGCAAATCACACTCCGGCATCGCATCTGCAAAATATGCCAATTTTGCTTTTGACATCGGAAATTCATGATAAAACAGTAAATAATTGTTCCCTTCTTCTTTTTGTGTCGTGAAGTATCCGGGATCAAGTTCAAAAATCAACATTTTCGGATTCTGTTTTTCCAAAATCAACTGCATCATATAATAACAGTCGATCGGATATTCACCACCCACACACAAGTTATGTCCTGTCAATCCGGTATCCGCAAGCATGCTCTGTGGATCAAGACCCATCTTTCCATTTGAAGTTCCCATAATAATGACATCACGTTGTTGTGTCGTTACTGTATGGATATCATTTCTCATAAATGTACATGGATACAACAAAAAATCCACGCCCCACAATATGAGAGCAAACAAAATCATGCAAATGATAACACGAAATATTTTTTTAAAATTGCGCATAAATGAACCCCCTTGCAACCGCCATAGGGCTTAATAAACCTATGCACAAAAACAGGCAGGTAAATGCCAAAAACTGTACATAAAAAGGCAATTTTGAAAGCTTTTCCCGCAGGCAGATATTGCGTTCTTCCAAAAAACTCACAAGGAACCATATCAAACATCCAACCACAAGGATTGCCAGTGCATACGGAGTAAACGCTGTACCCAGTTTGCCCGAAGATATCGTAAGCAGAGTGGACGGATGAAAATTCACCACGCTGTTTACAATCATATACCACGCCGTCTTCACTGAATCAACACAATCAAAATACCAGCTGATATTCATCAAGACAAAGGTTCTCACTATCATAAACAAATGATATCCCTTTGATTTGTCATTGATATGCAATTTCTTCTTCCACGAAGCATACGCGCCGGCTAACAATCCGCTTGCCGCAATAATCATACCATTGAACAATCCCCAACCGATGTTATTCCAGGTTGGCCCATGCCAAATTCCCACCAAGGTGAATACCAAAAGATTGGAGAGACACACAGGGATATTACGACCAATCTTTTTTCCAAATGCTTTCTTGCTGACCTTTCCAAGTTTCATCATTCCACCGGAAAGTGTCAGGGGATAAAACACATAATCCTTCATCCAGGTTCCAAGAGTGATATGCCAACGATGCCAAAAATCTGTCAATGAGGTTGCAAAAAATGGCCGTTTAAAATTCTCATCCAGCTCAATGCCAAACAAAGTTGCAACACCAAGCATCACATCGATTCCACCCGCAAAATTGCCATACAATTCTACAGTATACAGCAAGACACCAAATGCATTTGCCCCTGCATATGCTTTCGGATCTGCAAAGATTGCATCGCAATAAATGGCTGCCCAGTCTGCAAGAACCATCTTTTTAAACAGCCCCCATAAAATACGTTCCAATCCAAATTTCAGATTATGAAAGGACCAGTCATGCCCTTCATACAATTGATTGGCCAGACGCTGATATCTTCCAATCGGCCCCTGCACCAGCTGTGGAAAGAACACAAGGAATAATGCATATTTGCCCAGATTTCTTTCCGCCGAAATACGCTTCCAGTACACATCGAGCATATATCCCAACGACTGAAATGTATAATACGAAATTCCCAATGGTAACAAAAACCGAAAGACTGTCAATTCCGTATGAAAGAGCGCATTCA
Source organism: Wujia sp. (assembly GCA_051879955.1). GTDB lineage: Bacteria > Bacillota > Clostridia > Lachnospirales > Lachnospiraceae > Coprococcus_C. The sequence goes on along the minus strand of JBJENA010000030.1, from coordinate 103,461 downwards.
CATTTTCCATCACAAACGCACTGTATTTGAGTACACCTAAAATACCTAAATTGAGCACAAGTGCCAACACAAGCGCACTTTTTCCGGTTTTTCCCCTTTTTTGCAGTACTTCAACCCACCTTGCACATGCATAGGTACTCAAGGTTGAAACCAAAATAAACACGACTGCAGAAACACTTGCATACATGTAAAATGCATAGCTGGCAAACAATAACACCAACCATCTGCCCTTTTTCGGCACAATATAGTAAACAGCGAAAACCAATGCTACAAATGCGATAAACAGATTCGATGTAATCGTCATATTTTTTCTCCTAGTATGTCAAGCCGTCTCCCAGACAGTCATCATCATCTGCCGGTGCTGGGGCCTGCGCTGCCGCTGCCTCTGCTGCCGCCGCCTCTGCCGCTGCCTGTGCTGCCGCTTCATCAGCCGCCTTTTTCTCCATTTCTGCCTGATAGGTATTTTCCATTTTCTTCTCTGTGGTATCCTCATACATCACGTATCCCACAGTATCCTCCAAATATATCTGAACCGTCTCCATACGTGCATAGGCAAAACCATGCAGCTTTGTTGTAGTACCATCCTCAAATGTCAATTCTAAATCGCAAGGACCGCCCTCTGCCGGAAGCTCAAAGCAAAGATAGCGCTTTTCATCTGCCTGATATACATCTCCCTGTGCCAGCAAATTATCACTTGTTGTTCCACTTGCGGTATCGATAACAGTGATACCTACAATATTTTTGTTTGTCTTGTTCTCCACTTTGATGTTTGTTGTATCCGCAGTCTTGGTCCCAATCACCTGCAGCTCTTCTTCCGCATCCATAGGGGTTGCTTCTGTGGTTTCCTGTGTTGTAGCCTGCGTTGTTGCTTCTGTCGTTGCTTCTGTTGTCACCTGTGTTGTAGCCTCTGTCGTTGTCTCTTCCTTTTGTCCACATCCTGCAAGTCCGCCCAGCATAGCCAGACACAACAAGTACATCATTTTTCTTCTCATGTGTTTTCTCCTCATCTTTTCATTCTGTTATTGTAATCTCTCATAATCAATATATCTCCAGGTTCCCCTCTGTCCATATTGAATCAACAAACCATTTCCTTTATCATTCCATGTAAAGTTCGGATCACAGACATAAAGCTTTCCATCCTTAATCAGTTCTACCCAACCATGGGTTACCTTTGATCCATTTCTCTGTGGCAGATAGCCCTGTACATAGTACACCTCATATCCCAATAGCTTTGCCATCTGATAGAAGGTAGCTGCCATATTGTAGCAATTACCGCCACCGGTTGTGAATCCAAAAATCGCGTACCAATCTGCATTCGTATATCCTGGTTTTACCCAGGTATCTCTCGTCGTGTAAGCCATAGAAGAAGACCATTTAAACGCCGCTTCCAGACTCCATCCAATCTCATTTAATTTTTTCCTTGCAAGCGCCTCTGCTTCTGTATCTACATGGTCACAATAAGGATTTTTTGTTTTTCCCGGCGCATCTGCTGTCTTTGTGCGAATCACAATCTCCAACGCCTGAATGCGCTTTGATATCTTTCCGGTTCCGGATGTCGTACCGTTTTTCGCCCAATCAAGCCAACCGATTCCATCCGTATTGGTACGATAATATACATCAAAATATTTCGCATCTTTTCCTGTCAGATTCACCTGAATGGCTTCTATCGCTGTTTTTCCGTCTCCGGCCTGTTCTCCATCTTCTGCATAATCAGACCACTTTCCTTTTTGACATACGCGATATGTCACACCCACAGTTTCCGCTGTGTCTCCAGTCTGAATTTTTAGCGCTTTGATGCAAAGCTTCTGGTTGATGGTTCCTGCTGTCTTTGGACTTTGAATATCCTTCTGCCATCCACCAGTCTGAAGTTTTACACGATATTGTAATTTCGGAATCCCAAGCACTGCGCGACCTGTTGCGCCCGGCGCTTTTTCCCCTTTTTTGCAAATATAAATCTCCACCGCGTCCGCATGATAATCGAGATTTGTACTTCCTGCTTTCTGATTGTTCTTTGCCCAGTCTAACCAGCCAATCTGATCCACGTATACGCGATAATATATATCATATTCTTTCGCCTGTTTACCTGTCAAACCTATCTGCACAGCCTGAATGGTTTTACCTTTTTTGGAAGTACCTGCCTTCTTTCCATTTGTTACATACGAGGTCCAACCCTCTCCTTTGACATAAGCCCTGTACCTTACTCCCAGATTTTTTACATTTTGAATCTTAACCTGTATCCCCTTCATGCCAAGGTGCTTTCCTGTCGTTCCTGCTGTACCCTGGGTGCGATATGCCTGCCATCCAATCGTATCAACCTGAGCGCGATATCGTATCTGCGGAAGCTGCTCCGCCGCATATACCTGTTTTTGAGTTGCAGCCCCAAAGGTTGCAAACACAATAACCAAAAGCATGAAATACACAAATTGATTCAGATTATTACTTTTTCCCTTTTTCACTTTTTTCTCTCCCATATTTTTACACTTATCCAAAAAAACCAAAAAAATTATATAGTAAGCATCCTTATTTGTCAATTCATGTCGAGTAAACATAATAAAAAAGAGCTACCAACTGATAGCTCTTTTATACCAATTACTTTATGTAATTAAAACTCTGGTTCAATCAAACCGAAGGTATTTCCTTTACGTTTGTATACGACGTTTACCTTGTCTGTCTCTGCATTGCAGAATACATAGAAGTTATGTCCCAAAAGATCCATCTGCACGCAGGCATCTTCCGGATACATTGGCTCTAACACAACCTTCTTGCTACGGATAATCTGAACATCCTCATCCTCAAGATCTCCAACATCGAAGAAATCATTGTTGATGAATCCTGCATTCTGCTCCTTGTCTACGATTTTCTTCTTGTAACGTGTAACCTGTCGCTCGATAATCTCAACCACCATATCGATGGATACATACATGTTCTCACTCGACTGTTCTGCACGAATGGTATGTCCTTTCATCGGGATTGTCACTTCAATTTTCTGACGTTCCTTGTCTACAGACAATGTAACCTGTGCGTCCGTATCCTCTGCAAAAAACTTTTCAATCTTAGAAAGTTTTTCATAAATCGCAGATTTTATTGCTTCTGTCACCTCAATATTTTTGCCACTGATAATGTAATTCATGTGCCCCAACTCCTTTATGTCGAACTATGGATTTTTAAGGAGAAAATCCATATCAAGATTATAACATATCCATCCATATTTGGAAAGCAATTTTTAACTGAAATTAGCCCCTGACCGAAATCAGAGGCTAAACATTATAGGGGAGTTTTAAAACGAATTATTTAGTTTGCAATTCTACATGCCTTAAATGGTGTGCTGTAATTTACATTTGAGATTTTGATACCAGTTGCACGACCACTTGCATGTACGACCTGACCATTACCAATATAGATTGCTACGTGTTCGCAGCTTCCTGTTCCATGGTCATAGAATACCAAATCACCTGCCTGAAGTTCAGCAATGCTGATCGGAGTACCACTATTGCTCTGTGGGGTACAGGTTCTTGGGAGAGAATATCCAAAGTCTTTAAATACAGTCTGAACAAATCCGGAACAGTCTGCTCCGTTTGTAAGGCTTGTACCGCCCCATACATATGGATTTCCGACAAACTGACAAGCGTAGCTTGCAATTGCCTGTCCAACCGAAGAAGCATTTGCACTGATATCTGCTGCACTGCTTGTCTCCTTCTCAGTCGTTACTTCTGTCTGTGTACTTGCTTCTGTCGTCTCCGGTGCAGCTTCTGTTGTTGGAGCTTCTGTTGTTGTCTGCTCTGTAGTTTGCTCGTTGGAAGCTTCTGTTTCCTGAGGAACAACCTCTACAACCTGCGCAGTTGGCATATGATACGAAATCATAATGTATTCATTTTTTACATATCCTTCAATGGTATCAACCTGAATTTTAGTCCATGCGCTTCCAATTTCTGAAATCGCATAGCTTTCACCCTGCGCCAACAATGTGATATCCTGACTATCCATAGTCGGCTGTTCACGCAGTTTCAATGCTGCCGTATTTACAACCGCAACCTTTACCAGATTCGCACTTGCATAGTTAGCTGCATCACTGCCAAATGCTATAAACTCATTCTTTATGTAACCATCTACATTACCGGAAGTAATGTGTGACCAGGTATCTCCCTGCTCAACCACATTCATCAATCCACCGCCATCAATGGTACCAACCTTATCTGCACTCACATCTCCGGCTGTACGAATATTGACACTTCCTGTTGCAGTTACAACTGCTTTACCGGTAAAATCCATCACCGGTGAAACAAAATCATCTCCGACATTGGAAACTTCTTCTGTCTGCTCTGCAACTTCCTGTACATCCTCTTCCATAGGTTGTTCTGTAGTAGCCTCTTCCACTGTCTCACTTGGCAACTCCGTAATCTTTCCATAGCCCATCAGCATAGCCTGAGTTGTACTCTCCTGCTCATCTGCCTGTGCATCTGTCTGTGTGTTTACAGGCTGCGCTACCTGAGCCGTCTTCGGAGCAACTGTAGTTTCCGGTGTTTCAAACACCTCTCCGTTATCTTCAATATACTTGTCAACAATCGATGTGATGCTGACATTTGCATCTGTATACAAGAAATCATCTGCCAACACTTTGTATGGAATTGTACTTACGGATGCCATAAATACGCATCCGGCAGCTGCAAGTGTCAACCATTTCATTGGTTTCTTCATGAGATTCCCTCCAAACTTTACGTAACTTTTTACATTTGTTACAAATATGTTACAACTTATTACATTGCAATTATAACAACACGTAAAATTATTGTCAACCAGAAAATTGTGTTTTTTCTATGAAATTTGATTTTTCCTTGATATTTCCTATTCTGGCAAGATAATCCAAATAGCTCTTTTTGTAACATTTTCATTCACAGGTCGTTTACATAAAATTATTACATCCTGTAACATTTCGAAACATTTTTTCCTAAATATTGTAGTACCAGCTTGTCATATACAATATTCTGTGTATTCCAGCCCTTTGCCAGATTCATATAAACAATAAATATATATTACACTTATCAACGATTATTATCTGGCAAGGGGCTGAACAGCAACAAAAAATGCAATAAAAAAAGCTGCGCATCTACGCAGCTTTTTCTCCTATTCTATACACGCATATCAAACTGTCCGCCTACCGATGGGTTTACGGACTGTTCCATCATCTTAATCATCATAGCCCCACTCGTTTCTGCTGAATCCAGACTTTTTTTGAGCAATGAAGTATCAATCGCATTCATCTGCTCTGTTCCGGAAACAGATAAAAACATATTTGAATTTCCAACGGATGAAATATTCATAGCTTTACCCCTTTTCTAAACATATTTCCATTTCTTTCGCAATCATCTATATTCAATATACTATAGGATATAAAAATCCGCAAGCAAAAATTACAGATACCGTTTGAGGTATTGTCCGGTATAACTCTGTGTGCAAGACGAAATTTGTTCCGGTGTACCCGTTGCAACCACAGTTCCACCACCTTCGCCACCTTCCGGACCAATATCAATAATATAATCCGCTGTCTTTATCACATCCAAGTTATGCTCAATGACAACGACTGTGTTTCCGCCTTCACTTAACCGCTGCAGAATATCCACCAGACGATGTACATCTGCAAAATGTAAACCGGTTGTCGGTTCATCCAGAACATAAAGCGTTTTTCCGGTACTACGTCTTGACAATTCAGTGGCAAGTTTGATTCTCTGTGCTTCTCCTCCCGACAAGGTTGTCGAAGGCTGACCCAGTTTGATATATCCAAGTCCAACCTCTTTTAAAGTCTGAATCTTCCGAAGCACAGATGGCACATGTGCAAAGAACTCACAGGCTTCATCCACAGTCATATCCAAGACATCGTAAATGCTCTTATCCTTGTACTTTACCTCAAGGGTCTCGCGATTGTATCGTTTTCCATGGCAGACTTCACATGGTACATACACATCCGCAAGGAAATGCATCTCAATCTTTATGATACCATCTCCACGGCAGGCCTCACAACGTCCTCCGGATACATTAAATGAAAAACGTCCCTTATTGTATCCCATCGCCTTTGCATCCTTGGTTGCAGCAAACAGGTCTCGAATCAAATCAAAAACACCTGTATAAGTTGCCGGATTCGAGCGAGGGGAACGCCCTATCGGTGATTGATCAATATTTATCACTTTATCCAGCGATTCGAATCCCTCTATCTTGTCATGTTTTCCGGCTTTCACTTTTGCACGATTTAATTTTCTCGCTGCCTGCTTGTACAAAATCTCATTGACAAGTGAGCTTTTTCCCGAACCGGAGACTCCCGTTACACAGGTCATCACTCCAAGCGGAAACGCCACATCAATGTCCTTAAGGTTGTTTTGCTTCGCGCCTCGTACTGTCAACCATCCGGTCGGTGTCTTACGCTCCTTTGGAACCGGTATCATCAATTTCTTGCTCAGGTACGCTCCGGTAATACTTTCCGGGCAATTCATGATATCCTCTACCGTTCCCTGCGCTACCACTTCTCCACCATTGGAACCGGCTCCGGGTCCGATATCCACAATGTGATCAGCAGCAAACATGGTATCCTCATCATGTTCCACAACTAACAATGTATTGCCCAGGTCCCTCAGTCGCTTTAGGGCTGCAATCAGTTTATCATTGTCCCTTTGATGCAAACCGATACTTGGTTCATCCAGAATATAGGCAACGCCTACTAATCCGGATCCAATCTGTGTTGCAAGACGGATTCGCTGTGCCTCACCACCTGATAACGATCCGGTAGAACGTGACAATGTCAGATATTCCAAGCCAACATTGATCATAAACCCAAGCCTTGCCTGAATCTCTCTAAGCACCTGATCTCCAATCGCTTTCTTTCTGTCATCCAACTCAAGCGATTGAATAAATTCGTACAATCTGACAACCGATAAGTCTGTCACCTGTGCTATGTTTTTATCTCCGATTGTAACAGCAAGAGACTCCGGCTTTAATCGCTGTCCCTTACAAGCCTCACAAGGTGTAATCGTCATATAGCTTTCATATTCCTGTTTCATCGACTCCGCACTCGTCTCTTTGTAACGACGTTGAAGATTACGAAACAGACCTTCATAATTGACATAAAACGCATCTTTTCCGTTGTAAGAGCTCTTGTAATTTACGTAAATCTTTTCTCCATTTGTTCCATAGAATATGATATCCTTGGCCTCTTTCGATAGTTCCCGAAACGGTACATCCATAGAAAAACCATATTCCTTCGACAAAGCGAGTAAGCATGCATGTGCATAGCTTTTCTTTTCCGCACTTGATTGCCAGCCAGGTGCCTGAATCGCTCCCTCATTGAGCGACAGGGAATCGTCCGGAATCACAAGGTCCATATCAAACTCTGCCTGGAAACCAAGTCCTGTACAACACGGACAAGCACCAAACGGATTGTTGAACGAAAAACTTCTCGGCTCAATCTCATCAATACTCACTCCACAGTCTGCACAAGAAAAGCTATCCGAAAATTTAAGCAATTCTCCACCAATGACGTCCACTTCCACAAGACCTTCTGCAAGCTTCAGCACGGTTTCGATCGAATCCGCCAAACGAGACTCGATACCTTCCCGAACCACCAAACGATCTACCACAATTTCAATATTGTGCTTCTTGTTCTTCTCAAGTGTGATTTCCTCGGAAAGCTCGTACATATTGTCATCGATACGCACTCTGACATATCCGCTTTTTCGAGCCTGTTGTAACAGTTTTGTATGCTCACCCTTTCGACCACGAACGACTGGTGCAAGAAGCTGGAATTTTGTTCCTTCCGGCAACTTCATAATCTCATCCACCATCTGATCAACGGTCTGTCTCGCAATCTCCTTTCCACACTTCGGACAGTGTGGCGTACCGATTCTCGCATACAAAAGTCTCAAATAATCATAGATTTCTGTCACAGTACCAACGGTTGAACGCGGATTGCGATTCGTTGACTTCTGGTCAATCGAAATCGAAGGCGACAAGCCCTCAATCGAATCCACATCCGGTTTATCTGAAAGCCCAAGAAACTGTCTCGCATAAGAAGACAGAGACTCCATATACTTGCGCTGTCCCTCCGCATATATGGTGTCAAAAGCAAGAGAGGACTTACCGGAACCGGAAAGTCCTGTCAATACTACAAACTGATCTCTTGGAATCCGAATATCCATATTCTTCAGATTGTGTTCTCGGGCACCTTTAATTGTAATGTATTTATGCTCACTCATCGCCTTATCCTTTAGATGTTAAAATGACGGACCTTATCCATATATTTTCTGACATTGTCCTTTACCATGTAGTCCAGCTCTTCGATGCTGATTTTTTCTTTCTTGTCAAGAATCAACAATGCAGCCACTACTCCTGCAAGGAACACAAGAACTGTCACAAAGAAACAGAGTTTCTTTTTCTTTCTCTTACAGCACTCTTCCTCAAAATAAGCTTCTGCCTCCTCATCATAAATTGCTTCTTCCTCATCAAGAATCTCAGCAACCTCTTCCATCGGAATTCCTTTTCTTCGGGAAATCTCTTCAATCAATTCATCTCTATCCATTGTTGTATCCTCCTTTTCCTTGTACGCAATGTGCATAGTCTTATTATGTGTAGATTCATTGTAAACTAATCATCGTAATCCCGCAAGGCAATCTTAAGTTCTTTGCATAAGTCACGAAGCTTTGCTGCCTCTTCGAAGTTGAGATCCGCAGCCGCCTGATTCATCTTCTTGGTCAGCTTCGCAATCTCTGCCTGCAATTCTTTCCTGGTCATAGATTCCGGATCTTTTTCTCTTGATTTTGCAACATCTTCCTGCTCATCATCGACAGCCATGGAAATCAAATCCCGCACATCCTTGCGAATACTTGTCGGTGTAATGCCATGTTCTTTGTTGTATGCATCCTGAATACTTCGGCGACGATTCGTCTCATCCAGCGCTCTGCGCATGGAATCTGTCATATTATCCGCATACATGATGACATGTCCATCGACATTTCTAGCCGCTCGTCCGATTGTCTGTACCAACGAAGTCTCTGAACGAAGGAATCCCTCTTTATCCGCATCCAGAATCGCAACCAATGTAATCTCCGGTATATCCAGACCTTCTCGCAATAAGTTGATTCCGATGAGTACATCAAAAACTCCCATTCGAAGGTCTCTCACAATCTCCAATCTCTCTAACGTATCAATATCCGAATGAAGATATTTGACCTTGATATCAAGCTGCTTCATATAGTCAGTCAAATCTTCTGCCATACGCTTGGTAAGGGTTGTAACCAGTATCTTGTTACCCTTGTCCACTTCCTTATGCACTTCGCTGACCAGATCATCCACCTGACCTTCGACCGGCCGCACCTCTACCAGCGGATCCAACAATCCCGTTGGGCGGATAATCTGTTCTGCACGACCTTCCTCATGCTCTTTTTCATAATCCGAAGGTGTAGCAGATACATACAAAATCTTATCGAGATGCTTTTCAAATTCATCAAAATTGAGCGGTCGGTTGTCTAACGCAGAAGGCAAGCGGAATCCATAATCCACAAGCGTTGTCTTTCTTGCGCGGTCTCCTGCATACATACCTCGAACCTGAGGTAATGTGATATGCGACTCGTCCACAATCATGAGATAATCCCCATCAAAGAAATCCAGCAATGTATTTGGTGTTGCTCCCGGTTCCAACCCTGCAAGCACGCGGGAATAATTCTCAATGCCCGAGCAAAAGCCTGTTTCCTGTAGCATCTCCATATCAAACTCGGTTCGTTCCCGGATTCTCTGCGCCTCAAGCAGCTTGTCATTTTCCTTGAACATCGCCACCTGCTGTTTCATCTCCTGTTCAATTTCGACAATGGCACGCTTCATCATCTCTGATTCCACGACATAATGCGATGCCGGAAAGATGCATGCAAAAGAAAGAGACCGTTTGATTTCTCCGGTTAATGGGTCAAATTCAACAATTCGGTCAATCTCATCTCCAAAAAATTCCACTCGCACGCCATTTTCGAATGTCGATACAGGCAAAATATCTAAGACATCTCCCTTCACACGGAAGGTACCTCTCGAAAAATCCATTTCATTTCTGGTATATTGAATATCGATTAATTCCCGAATCACTGCATCCCGGTCTTTCTGCATACCCGGGCGAAGGGAAATCATCATCTTCTTGTACTGCTCCGGATCACCCAAACCATAAATACAGGACACAGATGATACAACGATAACATCTTTTCTCTCGATCAATGCAGCAGTTGCACTATGGCGCATCTTATCAATCTCGTCATTCACAGAAGAATCCTTTGCAATATACTGATCAGTCGATGGCACATACGCCTCCGGCTGGTAATAATCATAGTAAGATACAAAATACTCAACTGCATTGTTCGGAAAAAAAGCCTTAAATTCACTGTAAAGCTGTGCCGCCAGTGTCTTGTTGTGTGACAGAATAATGGTCGGTTTGTTTAGACGTGCAATAATATTCGCCATGGTAAAGGTCTTTCCCGAACCGGTTACACCCAGCAAAGTCTGTTGTTTTTTTCCTGCCTGAAATCCTTCTACCAGAGCATCAATCGCCTGCGGCTGATCTCCGGTCGGCTGATATTCAGAATGCAACTCAAAATCCATCTGTAATCTCCTTTATCGTTTTCACACTACGAATGCAAAACCGCTATCTTCCAAATCTATTATCGTCTCACATTCGATATGTATGCATCTCATTCATACATACAGCATTTATGTAAAATTGATTATAGCACATCTTCCTACATTTGTACACAAAAATCGAACATTTGTTTGTGAAATATCATTGCAGTAAACATTTTCGTGATTGTAACACACGCATAATGTCGTACATATCAAACATATTTTCAATTATAAACACATTCCTAGACATATGTTTGAAACTTAGTAGTTCTTATTGTTCTGTGTGATACTAGCAATGTTTGAACAGGACGTTCAAACAAGCCTCCACTGAGCCATGGATGGCGAATTGGAGGCGGTTGCGTACGGTAAAGAACAACAAAAACAGAACAATTAGAACTTCTTAGTTTCAATAAATCGGATAGGAATGTGTTTTAAATTGAAAATATGTATGCGATGTAACTATGGTGTTTTGCATCACGAACATATTTACTGTGATAAAATGGTCCTTACAATGCTTTGCGCCAGTGCTTCCTGGTAGGTTTTTGAGCATAGTAGTTCGCATTCTCTTGGCGAGCTTAGGAATCCGCATTCGACAATGACTCCCGGGCAAGGGCAATGTTTGAGGATGTAATAGGAATCTCCTGTTTTTGCTTCCCGCTTTTTTTCGGGATTTAAATCTGCGATTAGATTTGCCTGCAGACTTTTGGCAAGCTTCTCACTCTCCCCACTGCTGCTTCGGTAAAACACCTGCGGGCCACTCACATTGCTATCCGGATAACTATTTTGATGGATACTAATCATGTAATCCGGCGATGCACTTTCAATGATTTGCCGGCGTTGTTGCATATCAGAGACCTTTTGATTTCTGGCTCCCTGTACACTGAGAGATGCGTCTTGTTGCCTTGTCATGATTACCGTCACGCCTTCCTTTTCCAATTGTTCTTTCAAAAGGTTTGCAATCGAAAGATTCAAATCTTTTTCCTTCTTTCCATCTGCGCTGACTTTGCCCGGATCATTTCCACCATGTCCTGCATCTACCACAACCACATATCGTTTCCCATAAGATTCACATTGATACAACACACAGTTTAAAATTACCATTGAAAAAAAGAGTGCAAATCCAAAAATAAGTCTTACTTTTCTTTTTTTCCAGACACTTTTTGCAAATTCTGATAATTTATGGCTCATGCGTTTTTTCCTATCTTTCCATGCCTTTTTATATGGTATGAAAAAAAAGATTCTTCCATTCCAAAAACAACAAAACAGCCCGACGACACACATTCTGTGCATCATCAGACTGCAATCTTCTATCATATATTCTATTTTCTTTTATTCTTCTGTTTCTTTCTCATCTGCCTGTGGCTTTCCGGTTGCGATAAAGAGTTCTTCTAACTGTTTATCCTCAACTACATTTGGAGCGTCACTCATGAGACAGGAAGCATCCTTTACCTTAGGGAATGCAATAACATCACGGATACTGTCTTCCTGCGCCATAAGCATGACCAAACGGTCCAAACCATACGCAAGTCCTGCATGAGGTGGAACACCGTATTTGAATGCATTGAGCAAAAATCCAAACTGTTCATAAGCCTTTTCCATGGTAAATCCAAGTGCCGCGAACATCTTCTCCTGTACATCATTTTGATGGATACGAACGGAACCTCCACCGATTTCTGTACCATTCAGTACGATATCGTATGCCTTTGCGCGCACTCTGCCCGGCTCTGTTTCGATATACTGCAAATCCTCTTCCATAGGCATGGTAAACGGATGGTGCATAGCCTGATATCTTCCCATATCTTCGTTGTACTCAAGAAGTGGGAACTCTGTAATCCATACAAACTTGTATTCATCCTTCTTCAGCAAGCCCATCTGGTTGGCAAGCTCGAGGCGAAGGGCTCCCAGTACATCATAGACCAGTTTATTTTTATCTGCTGCGAACAACAATAAGTCTCCCGGCTGTCCTTCCATCTTCTCAATCAAGGCGGACATTTCTTCTTCCTTCATGAACTTCGCAAAGGAAGACTTCATGGTTCCATCTTCTGCAAGCGCAATATATGCAAGGCCCTTTGCTCCGTATCCCTTTGCAAAATCAACCAAGGCATCGATTTTCTTACGAGGCATAGCCCCCTGACCCTTGGCATTGATCCCCCGGACACTGCCACCATTTTCAATGGCACCCTTGAATACAACAAATTCGCAATCTTTCACAACCTCTGTCACATCGCAAAGCTCCATACCAAAACGAAGGTCCGGCTTATCAGAACCAAAACGATCCATGGCTTCTTTATAAGTCATACGTTGAATCGGAAGCTGTACATCTACACCAATTGTCTCCTTGAACAGCTTTGCGAGCAATCTCTCATTTACGTCGATGACATCATCCACATCTACAAAAGAAAGCTCCATATCAATCTGTGTAAATTCCGGCTGTCTGTCTGCACGCAGGTCCTCATCACGATAGCAACGTGCTATCTGGAAATATCGGTCATATCCGGAACACATCAACAACTGCTTATAAATCTGTGGCGACTGCGGAAGTGCATAAAACTCACCCGGATGCACACGGCTTGGCACCAGATAATCACGTGCACCCTCCGGTGTAGACTTACACAGGGTTGGTGTCTCAATCTCAAGGAATCCCTCTTCTGCCAAAAATGCACGTGTGAGTGTTGTCACCTTGCTTCGCATCATCATATTCCTCTGCAAATCCGGGCGACGAAGATCCAGATAACGGTATTTTAAACGAACTTCTTCCTTGGTCTTACTGTTTTCCTCAATCGGAAATGGAGGTGTATCTGCCTCTGACAGGGTACGGATATCACTTGCAATAATCTCGATATCTCCGGTTGCCAGATTCTCATTGACCGCTCCCCCACGCTTTGCAACCTTACCGGTCACAGCTACAACAAATTCCGCACGCAGCCTTTCTGCCTTTGCAAAGCTCTCGCTACCACAATTGCTCTCTTCAAATATAATCTGCAAAATACCGCTGCGGTCCCGCAAATCCACAAAGATGATGCCACCCTTATTACGGCTCTTTTGTACCCATCCCATAACGGTGACTTCCTGACCGATCATGGTATTATTTACTTCTGTACATCGATGACTTCTATGAAGTCCCTGCATTGACTCTGCCATTTTGTAACTTTCCTCCTAGTATCCATTCACATCTATTTTACTGCAATTCATTCACATAAAACTCACGGAACTCATTGTATCCCTCGCTCTGAAGCTGTTCCTTTTGGAACTTCTTATTCTTTTTCATAATTGCAATATTTACCAAGCTTCCATTTGTTCTTGCCTGCTTTGCTTCCTCCAAAATGGTAAGCAGCTTATCATCCGGCATATTTTTTTCAATGAGATATGCCACCTTATTTGCACTTCCCGGCACCTGATAATCACGCTCAAGCAAAAGCATGACGATACGCTCAAATCCGATGGAGAATCCACACGCCGGTGTGGATTGCCCGGTAAACTTTCCAATCATCTCATCGTAACGTCCGCCACCACCGACAGAGCCACCGAACTCATCCATGGAAATCTCAAAAATCGGACCTGTATAATAGCTCATTCCACGCACCAAAGTCGGATCAAACGCAATCTTGAAATCTGCAGACTTTACAGCATCCACACTGCTCATAATTGTTTCAAGGTCTTCTGCTACACCTGCCGGAAGGAAGTCGCCGAGTGTCTCCTTCAGGAAACGAACGCCTTCAATGCCTGCGGTTGTCTTTTCGAACAAGCCAAGATAGGTATCCACGCTTTCCTTTGCATAGCCCTGCTCCACAAGCTCCGCTGCCACACCATCGATGCCAATCTTGTCCATCTTATCCAAAGTGATGAATACACTGTCATAATCTTTTTCTTCAAATCCACTGTATGCAGCCATCGCCTTAAGCATTTTACGGTTATTCAAACGAATGGTGAATTTTTCAAAACCAATCTTGCCAAGCAAAGTTGTCGTTGCAGTAATCAACTCAATCTCTGCTAAAATCGTAGGCTCACCCAAAATATCAATATCACATTGCATAAACTGTCGATATCTGCCTCTCTGAGGTCGGTCAGCCCGCCACACATTTCCCATCTGCAAAGCCTTAAATGGGCTTGGCAGGTCATTGGCATTGTTCGCATAATATCTGGAAAGTGGAAGTGTCAGGTCATAACGAAGACCTCCATCCACGAGATTTGCTCCATCCTCTGATGCATTTGCAAGTGCATTTGTAAGCTTATCACCACGCTTTAAAATCTTGAAAATGAGCTTTTCATTTTCACCACCCTGATTGGATGACAGGTTTTCGATATGCTCGACACATGGAGTCTCCACACCGGTAAACCCAAATGTCTTATACACTTCTTTAATCTGTGCGATTACGTAATCGCGAATCTCCATCTCTCTCGGCAAGATATCCTTCATACCGGTTACCGGTTTTTTCTTCATTGCCATTTCCTCTTCCTCCATGTTCTATCTTAATGATTCGTTGTCAAAATGTTTTTGCTTGCGGGCAATCATTTCATCAAACCGCTCAATATAATCCTCTACGGATTTACAGTTTTCGACCCGTTCCACACGATTTTCCTTTGGAAATACCAACTTCGTGGACGCACCCGCACCAACTGCCACAATATCCATCATTTCTTCCATAATCAAAATGTTATACAGACAGGCGCAACCTGTTTTCGCATATCCTATATTCTCCAAATTACCACCAATATTTTTTTGGCGATAGAGGTAATATGGAACCATGGATAACTCGTTTGCACAATCATTTACCAAATCAAGCATCGCATCCATGTCCTGATGTATCTGATCTGCATATTCCGCCATCTGCTGATTCAGATTTGCCGCTCGTTTAATCGCAAGAGAATGTACGGTAAGACTTTCCGGATTCAATCGTTTGATTTCCGCGAGTGTATCTTGCATCTGTGCGAGCTGCTCGCCCGGAAGTCCGGCTATCAAATCCATATTGATATTGTCAAATCCCATCTCTCTCGCTAAAGCAAATGCTTCTAGCGTCTGCGCTTTCGTATGTGCTCTTCCAATCACTTTCAGTGTCTCATCATTCATCGTCTGTGGATTGATACTGATTCTGGAAACCCCATGTTTTTTCATCACTTCCAGTTTTTCTCTTGTGATGCTGTCCGGTCTTCCTGCTTCGATCGTAAATTCCAACAAATGGGACAAATCAAAGTATTCACGTACTGCAGACAGAATCGCATCTATCTGCTCATGTGTAATGGATGTCGGTGTTCCGCCACCCATATAAATTGCAACTAATTTTTTATCTTTATATCGCTGACTAACATATTGAAGCTCTTTGCAAAGCGTCTTCACATACTGCTTTGCAACCTCCTGATATCTCGCAATCGGATAGGATGTAAAGGAACAATACAAACAACGGCTCGGGCAAAATGGGATGCCGATATACAGGCAATACGAAGTCTCCATATCAATCCCGTCCACCAGCTGCATTTCCTCTTTTGCTACCCTTGTTGCAAGACGCGCCTTTGTATCACTGACTGCATACACATGTTTATAATAAGCCTCGACATGATCAAAATCAGCACCTGCTTCTTTCCACTTTTGCATTGCTACCTTGGTCGGTCTCACACCCGTCATATCTCCCCAGGGAAGCTTGCGATCCGCAAACTGCCCAAGCAATCGATAACTCGCCATCTTCAAAAGATTGCGAAATTGATTTTTCTCCTGATAATCTCCAATCAGCTTTGCCCGGTATCCACAGGGTGAAAGCAACAAGCGTCCTTTGTAGTATGGAAGTTCTTCTACCTCCTGTAAGTCCTGCGGATTGTCACATCCATCCGCTGACAAAACCTCAGCTTGTTCCTCCGGCAATTTCCCTGCTTTCTTTGCTTCCAACAATTCCTGTGCATGTTTACAAACGGTCATAATCGTCTCATGCTCACCATAGTCCACGCGAAGCTGCAACAAAAACGAATCACTCGCTTGCGCATCCTCTACGATTTTTATACCCGGATAAAATGCCATGAGCATAGCCCGAAGGTCATTGTTATAAAGTTGACTATTTTGCTGTAATAATATCATACCCTATTTATCTTGCAAAGAACGGATTGCCCTTCTTTTCTTTTCCTATGGTTGTTTTATCTTCATGTCCCGGATATACCAAAACATCTTCCGGAAGTGTAAGCAGCTTTTCTCTGATATTTTCTTCCAAAGCCATCGCATCTCCTGTTGGAAAATCCGAACGACCCACACTGTAATGAAACAGGGTATCCCCTGTATATAAAAGCTTTTCCTCCGGGAAGTAATAACAGATTCCTCCCTTGGTGTGACCCGGTACATGGAAACAACGACAGGTACTGCCAAGAATCTTGATCTCACTACCCTCTTTCACATACACATCTGCCTGCGCGCTCATAGAAAATCCAAACATCTCAGAAAGATTGACCGCCGGATTGCCCAAAACGTCCTTTTCTTCCTCTCCGGCATAAACTACAAGCTCCGGAAATTCTTTTGTTATTTGTGCCAATGCACCAATATGATCAAAATGACCATGCGTCAAAAACACTGCAACCGGATGAATTTTTTGTTCCTTCCACATCTGAATCAAAAATTCTGCGCGGTCTGCAGGATCCACTATGATTGCTTCTCGTGTTTGCGTGTTCACAACCGTATAACAGTTTGTTGCACAAACACCCAAAACATTTGTAATGGTAATCAAATTTGCCATAATCTATTTACTCCTTATCAAACCCTTAACCTGTCGTACGTTCGATATCAATGATACCCTCGACGTTACGAATTTTTGCAATAATTTTATTGAGCTGTTCCACGGAATGTATCTCAAATTTTACAGAAACCGTTGCTTTTCCCTGCTTGCTGATGCGGACATTCATTCCCGTCAAATTAATTTTTTCCTCGTTAAAAATCTTGGATAACGAGTATACAAATCCCTGACTGTCATTTGCATAGATATTGATTTCTGTCGAGTATAAATTCGTATTTTGTACCAATCCCTGTGACCACTCCGCTTCAATCAATCGCTCACGATCCAGTTCACTCATACACAGGATGTTGACACAATCCGTACGATGAATGGACACACCACGCCCTCTGGTAATATATCCAACAATCTCATCGCCCGGAACCGGTGTGCAGCAACGCGAAAAACGCACTGCCACATCATCCATACCCTTGACCACAATGCCACCTTTGGAATGGCCTGCACTTCCACGTCCCGGGGTATTGATTTTGTCAACAATCTGTTCTTCCGTAATCTTCTTTTCTTCCTCTTTTTTGAACTCTTCCAAAAGACGGTTTACGACCTGCCCTTCCTTGAGTCCTCCATGTCCGATGGATGCCATCATCGCATCCCACGTGAGGAAGTTGTATTTCTTCATGACTTTATCCATAATCTCCGGCTGCATCAAGTCAGAGAGCACGATTGATTTTGATTTACAGTAGTTCGCCACTGCATCCTTACCGCGCTGGATATTGTCATCTTTATTTTCCTGACGGAACCATTGGTTAATCTTATTCTTTGCCTGTGTACTCTTTACAACTGACAACCAATCCAAACTTGGACCATGGGAATTTTGCGACGTAATGATTTCCACGCGGTCACCATTGTGCAACTCTGTCTCAATCGGAACCTGACGACCGTTTACTCTCGCACCAATCAGCTTGTTTCCGACTGCGGTATGAATGCTGTATGCAAAATCAATCGGAGTCGATCCCTTCGGAAGATTCTTTACATCTCCCGCCGGCGTAAAGACGTATACCTGATCAGAGAACAAATCCAAATCCGTCTTGACAAAATTCATGAATTCCTTGTTGTCTGCCGTATCTGTCTGCCATTCCAAAATCTGACGCAGCCAGCTTAATTTCTGCTCTTCATTGTCCTTACCATTTCCGCCTTCTTTATATTTCCAATGGGCTGCAATACCGTATTCTGCGGTACGATGCATCTCATACGTACGAATCTGAATTTCAAACGGACGTCCACCCGGGCCAATCAACGTCGTATGCAAGGATTGATACATATTTTGCTTTGGCATCGCAATGTAGTCCTTGAATCGGCCCGGAATCGGTTTATATTTCTCATGAATAATACCAAGTGCCGCATAACAATCTCTTACCGTATCCACCTTAATACGAATCGCATGAATATCATAAATCTGATCCAAGGTCTTATTCTGTGTAATCATCTTTTTATAAATGGAAAACAGATGCTTTACACGACCATCCACCTCCGCTTTTATGCCCGACTCATCCATGTAGCCACGCACTTCTGCCACCATATTTGTAATAAATTCCTCACTTGCATTCAGACGGTTTGTAACTTCTTCCTTCAAAGATTTATATACATCCGGATACAGGTATTGCATGGACAGATCATCAAGCTCAATCTTGAGTTTGGAAATACCCAGTCTGTGCGCAATCGGAGCATAGATATCCATCGTCTCTCTGGATTTTTCGATCTGCTTCGGAGGAGACTGATACTGCATCGTCCGCAGGTTATGCAGACGGTCTGCCAGCTTTATTAAAATCACTCGGATATCCTTTGCCATCGCAAGGAACATCTTACGCAGATTCTCCGCCTGTACTTCTATCTTATCCTGAGACAAATCGAGCTGTGTCAGCTTGGTGACACCATCTACCAAAAGAGCTACCTCAGGAGAAAACTCCTGCGAGATTTCCTCACTGGTCATAACGGTATCTTCCACTACATCATGCAAGATACCAGCCACAATGGTCTCACGATCAAGTTCAAGCTCTGCCAGAATAATCGCCACACAAATCGGATGAATGATATATGGCTCCCCTGATTTACGCTTTTGACCTTCATGCGCCTTGTTTGCAATTTTATAGGCTTTCTCAATCTGTGAAATATCAGCATTTGGACGATATTTACGTATCGTGTCCAAGAGCTTTTGATACAAAATCTCTGGCGGAGTGAAATCGTCCGGCTTACTCACATTTTTATTGAGTGGGCCTTTTTGTACTTCCTGCTCCATACTCTACTCTCCTGAAAATTCTACCACCGAATCCACATCATATCCTGCTAATACCGCTCTTCCTCCCAAATCCGGAAGTTCAATCAAAAAGATCATCTTCACAACTTCTCCACCGAGTTCTTCTACAAGCTCAGCAGCAGCCTTCATCGTGCCACCCGTTGCAATCAAATCATCCACAAGCACAACCTTGTCACCCGGCTGAATCGCATCCTTATGAATCTCGATGGTAGCACTGCCATATTCCAAATCATAGCTTTTCTCCACTGTCTCACGTGGAAGCTTACCCTTCTTACGAATCGGAATAAATCCCTTCTTGTTCAAGTAAGCAAGTGGTGCACCAAAAATGAATCCTCTGGACTCAGCACCCGCAATCAGGTTGTAATCCACTCCGTCCAACAATTTGTTCATCTCATCAATGGCAAGAGAAAGGCCATCGGCACTCTCCAACACACTGGTTACGTCCCGGAAGATAATTCCCTTACTTGGAAAATCCGGAATACTCTTGATGTAATCTTCTACTTTTTTCATCTGTGCACCTCCACGTAAAATATGTATGTCACTTTTATATCTGACTCTTTCGGATACTAACCGGCTGTATCTGCATGGTGACCCTGCCATTGTATTCATTCTTATCCGGATGATACAAGATATCCACCATGACATTGTTTTTTACACCATTCAGTATTCTATCACATTCTTCGCTTCCAAACCACTCTTTTATATTATCTATAAATTCTTTTCCTTCAAACATCATTCCTGAGATTTCACTACCCGTCTGCGTCGCAAACACCACCTTGGCATATTGCCCCTCTTTTCCAACCATACGGACTCTGCGAATCCGCATATGAAGGAGTCCAAACAATGGTTTTGGATTCCCCATACCAAATGGCTCTAACAGCTTCAATTCTTCATATAACGATTCTGTAATCATGGATACCGCAATACTGGCATCTACATATTTGACTTCAATCAAATCCTGCTTTGTCAAAGTATGTGATGTATTGAGGGTTTGGCGAAGCAATTCGAAGTTTTCACGCTGTATCGTAAATCCGGCTGCCATCGCATGTCCGCCAAAGTGAACAAACAATTCCCGATGTTTTGAAAGCTCTTCGTACATATTGTAAGCCTCAATCGATCTTCCGGAACCCTTAAGTCCATTTCCATTTTCTGCATCTGTGAAGACAAGCGTCGGTCTGTAAAATGCATCCTTTACCTTGCTTGCAACCAGTCCCGCAACACTTTCGTGAATCTGTGGAAGATACAAGACAATAACCTTATCATCTCCAACACGAATATACTCTATACCATCTTCCGATGGAACAATTCTTTGATTTTCTCTTACCAGATTCAATCCTTCCTTCACGCCACGGTTGGTCATATCCTTGCGTTCTTCGTTAAGTTGTACCATCTGCTGTGCAAGCTTTGCAGCCAAAACCTCATCCTCTGTCAACAACAGTTCCACCGCCTGTTTCGCACTCTGCAAACGTCCCGATGAATTCAAACACGGACCAATACGAAATCCCAGATGATGCGCATAAATCTGTGCCCCCTCCAAATCCATCGCTTTTTTCAAAGCTCGTAATCCCACATTGTTTGTAAAAGTGAGCTTTTGCAATCCCCTTTGAACCAGGATACGATTTTCATCGGTGAGGGGCATGATATCGCACACAGTACCAAGTGCCACAATCTCATCAAAATACGCATCCTCCGGCCAAGGTTTATTCATAATCCGATACAAATGCTGTATAAATTTATAGGCAGTACCTGCACCACACAAACCCTTATACGGATACTTACAATCTTCCTGATGGATATCAATAATCGCATCCGCTACAGGATAACGAAACGTCTTATGTCCCGCTTCGTCTATATCGCAAACCACCTCATGATGGTCTGTCACAATCACCGTTATACCATATTCTTTGGCAAGCTCTATCGCAGGAAATGCTGCAATTCCATTGTCACAGGTAATAATGGTCCGGATTCCATCCTCTCTTGCAGCTTCTACGATTCGCGTATTGATGCCATAACCATCCGCAATGCGGTCCGGAATGTCATAGGAAATGTCAGCTCCAAGTCTTCGAAGTCCATCATATAGAATATAATTGGAAGTGATTCCGTCCACATCATAATCTGATACAATGCGAATCTTTTTTCCTTCTTCGATACTCTGCTTCATCAACCGGCAGCCCTTATCCATATCCTTCATTAAAGCAGGATCATGACAATCTTCTACTTTACCATGCAGGTAACGCTTCATAGCTTCCTCACCGACAATATCGCGATTTCGTATAATCCTCGCAACCGTCTGTGAAATCCCAAGCTGCTTTGCCAAGCTTTCATAATCCTCAGGATGGACAACCATCTTCCATTCTTCTTGCTTGTACTCCGTCATTGTTGTCTCCTTTTAAAGTCTCATCAGAGAGCGCTTACTAGAAAACGCCCCAAGCGAATGCTCGAGGCGTATAAATTTCTATGCTTTTTTCTTTGTGATTTTTGTTTTCATCAAGTGCCACAATGGACCAGTGATACATACAGAAGAATATGCACCACAGATGATACCAACCATCAAAGTGAAGGTGAACTCCTTCAAGGAAGCAACACCCATAATGAAGAGTACCAATACCATGATAAAGGTTGTCAAAGAAGTGTAGATGGTTCTTGTAAATGTCTGTGCAATACTCTTGTTTACAAGCTCATCCAAGCCTTCCTTCTTGTCTGCTGTATGAAGGTTCTCACGAATACGGTCAAAGATGATGATGGTTGCGTTGATAGAGTAACCAACGATGGTAAGCATACATGCAATGAATGTATTACCAACTGCAAGCAGACCGATAGAGTAAACTGCAAATACAACCAAAACGTCATGTAACAATGCAACGACCGCACTGATACCGAACTTCACATCTGAGAAACGCAGTGCGATGTAAATAAGCATCAGGATAGAAGCAATCACAATCGAAATAATCGCATCCTTCTTCATCTCACCACTGATGGTTGAGCTGATACTTTCAGAGCTATCAATTGTAGCCTTAAACTTTGACTCAAACATATGATCCAAAGCTGCAGAATCCTCATCTGATAAAATCGGAGTCTTGAAGATTACCTGATTTCCACCTTCTACAGTCTGAATCTGGATAGATGCAGCATCCATTCCGATTGTATCTGTAATAACCGGAATTACCTCATCCTCCACACGGTTCAAGCTGTACTGCTCCGGGAATCCTACCGTTGTTGAAGTACCACCTGTGAACTCCAAACTGAAGTTCATAGCCTTGCCAATTCTGGACTGGTTTACTCCAAGGAACGCAAGTCCTGCGATAATCACAAGAAGGGAAACCGCTCCAAATACCTTAAAGTTCTTTACATAAGCATGTACCTTTGGTGCCTTTGCTTTTCCATAGAATTTTGGATTCTGTACACCAAGGTTTACGAAGATATTCAACAGCATCTTGGTAATAACCAAAGCTGTAAACATAGACAAAACAATACCAAGCATCAAGGTTGTTGCAAATCCCTTGATACTACCTGTTCCAAGCATCATCAAAACAATGGTTGCAATCAAGGTTGTAATATTACCATCTACGATAGCGGAAAGTGCCTTAGAGAAACCTGCCTGAACAGAGTTACGTACACTGTTTCCACTTGCAAGTTCTTCACGAATACGTGTGAAGATAATAACGTTTGCATCCACGGCCATACCGATTGACAGGATGATACCTGCAAGACCAGGAAGTGTCAAAGTAATATGCTTTAAGCTCAGGAACAAAAGCAACAATACTACATATGCAACCAATGCAAGACTGGCAATAAAACCTGGTACCAGATACAAAACAATCATCAATACACAAACGATTCCAAGACCGATTGCACCAGCCTTCAAGCTGGTAGAAACTGCTTCCTGACCAAGCTTTGCTCCGACAATGTTGTTCTGAATCTGCTTCAATTCCAATGGAAGCGCACCAATCTGAATGGTAGAAGCAAGACGCTCTGCTTCCTCGTAGCTACCAATCTTGTTGATAACCGCATTTCCATCTGTGATTGCCTGCTGTACTGTAGGCGCACTTGCAATCTCATTGTCATAGATGATATAAATCACTTTTCCAACATTGGCACTGGTTGCATCACCAAATTTCTTGGCTCCCTCGTCCGTAAATACAAGCTGTACAACATAATCCTTAACGGTTCCGGAATCATCCACACCCGGAGTTGCACTCTTGATATCAGAACCCGTCAGAATAGCCTCAAATTCGTTGTCTGTACCATTGGTCTGATTATCGCTCCAGATAGAATAGTTTGCTTCATCCATGAAGTACAACTGTCCCGGCTGTCCAAGTTCATCCAAAATCTCATGTGGGTCATACTTTGAAGTATCAACCGGAATCTCAACTGCGATACGGTCATCACCCTGCTGGTATACTTCACCCTCGCTACTGTACTCATCCACTCTTCGCTGAAGCTTATCAATCGTAGCGTTAATCTCATCGGTTGTCGGTTTGTCATTTTGAATCTCATAAGTAACTGACAAACCACCCTGCAAATCAAGTCCGAGCGGAATATTGCTCATTTTTCCTGATTGTCCTTTTCCAACACCAGCCGCTGCCATATAGATGCCGCCTGCCAAAAGCAACAGGAACACCAAGAGCTTAAAGACTGATTTTGTCTTTGCCTTTTTCATGTTTCTTCTCCTTTAATACATTTATATTTCTTTGCCTGATTCATCGGATGCAGCCTCCTGCATATCAGCCAGTGCAGCCTTAATCATAATTGCACACTCCACTCGCTTTCTCTGAAGTTCACATCCCACATCATATGCATCTAAAATATTGCCATGGAACTGATAAGAATTTGCTGCACAGCCACCACTGCAATAAAATCTTGCAAAACAATCTTTACATTTGTCCTTTGCATAGACATTGCAAAGTTTAAATTGCTCTACGATTTCCGGTTTTTTAATGCCACCAAAGACCGAACCCAGTTCAAATCCATCCTGTCCTACGAACTGATGACATGGATATAATGCTCCGGTCGGTGTGACTGCCAGGTATTCGGTTCCTGATCCACATCCGGAAAGTCGCTTGTAGACACAAGGTCCACCATTTAAATCCATCATAAAATGGAAAAACGTCACGGGCTTTCCTTCTTTGTGTCTTCGAATCAAATCCACAGCCAGCTTATCATATTCATCGTAGATTTTCGGAAGATCAGCCTCTGTAATTGCATAATCGTTTTCATCCGGAGTTACGACCGGTTCCAATGAAATCTCACGGAATCCAAGATCTACCATCTGATTGAAATCCTCTGTAAAATCCAGATTTTTTTTCGTAAAGGTACCACGAACATAATAGCTCTTGTCTCCACGACTCTCTACAAATTTCTGGAATTTTGGAACGATGATGTCGAAGCTGCCTTTTCCATTTCGAGTTGGCCGCATCGCATCATTGATACATTTGCGTCCATCTAAACTCAAAACCACATTGGAGATTTCCTTGTTGCAAAACTCCATCACTTCATCGTTTAAGAGCATACCATTGGTTGTAAGTGTAAAACGGAAATTCTTATTTGCCGCTTTTTCCTTACTTCTGCCATATGCAACAATTTCCTTCACCACATCGAAGTTCATCAATGGCTCACCGCCAAAGAAATCCACTTCCAAATTCACACGATTACCGGAATTTTCTATCAAAAAGTCAATTGCCTTCTTGCCCACCTCGAGACTCATCAACTCTCGCTTTTGTCCATGATATTCACCTTCATCTGCAAAACAATACTTGCAGGCAAGATTACAATCATGTGCAATATGCAGGCACAATGCTTTGACTACTGTTTTTCTCTTTTTAAAATCGATAATGACATCCTTATACACATCCTCTGTAAAAAGCTGCCCCTGATCGACAAGCTCCTTGATATCGTCATAGGCATCCCGGATGTCTTTCGTACTATACAACCTGCCATACTTGTCTGTGATGGCCGCCGTGATTTCGTCCAATTGTTTATCCTCGTACATCGCAATCATGTCATATACCAGGTCGTCTACAACATGCACGGAACCACTGCACACATCAAGTACAATGTTATAGCCATTGTTCTTGTACTGATGTACCACAGTTCACACTCCTCTTTTCGACAAATCATACTCACAAGCGAAAGGGGACTATCGCAGGATGGCCCCCTTTTTCGCATAATATTTGTCAGTTCTTACTTATTCTCGCAGCTCTGATTTCCTACTGTACAGCTTGTCTTACATGCTGACTGGCAAGATGTCTGGCACTCGCCACAGCCACCCTTTACAACTGTGCTGTTCAATGTCTGCTGTGTCAATGTTTTAATTCTCTTCATGGTAATCTATTCCTCCTGTTCATAATATCTCATGTCTCTATTTGCATAGCTACAAACGATTGTAACACATTCTTTTCACAAAGAAAAGCATTTTATTTACCAAAATACTCTGCTACTTCTTTGAGATGCTCCACAATCGGCAGATGCTGCGGACATACTTTCTCGCACTGTCCACATCCCACACAATCACTCGCTTTTCCAAAGGTATGTGTCAGGCGGTCATAGTATTCTCCCTGTGGGGTCCATCCCTTTTCCTTATTTTCCTGCTTGTCTGCGTTATAAAGGGAAAAATACTTTGGAATCGCAATTTTCTTTGGACATCCATCTGTACAATAAGAACAACCGGTACAAGGAATCTCTATGTTGCTGTTGAGCATTGCCACAGCCCGATTGACCACGTCATATTCTTCTTTCGATAATGCACGAAAATCACGCATGGTACCCAAATTGTCCAAAAGCTGTTCCATGTTGCTCATGCCGCTTAGTACCATCCATACGTTGTCCAGGCTTGCAGCAAAACGAAGTGCCCAGGATGCTACCGATGCCTCCGAGTGATTCTTAAAAAGCTGTTCCACAGGTTCCGGCACATTTGCTAATGTTCCACCCTTTACCGGCTCCATAACGATAACCGGTACATTGTGTTTTGTTGCAACTTCATAGCACTTTCTTGATTGAACACCTTCGCTATCCCAATCCAGATAATTAATCTGAAGCTGCACAAACTCCATCTCCGGATGCTCAGTCAATACACGGTCCAAAAGCATCGCATCATCATGGTAGGAAAAGCCAATATGCTTTACCAAACCGGCACGTTTCTTTTCCATAATCCACTCAAAGCAGTCCAATTCCTGATAAATCTTATAATGGTCCTGTCCCACATCATGCAGAAGATAATAGTCGAAATATTCAACACCTGTCTTTTTCCTTTGTTCCTCAAAGATACGGTCTCTATCTTCCTTTGTCTTCAAAAAACCTGCATGCAACTTGGTTGCCAATGTAAAACTATCTCTTGGATGACGAGAAACAAGCGCTTCTTTTGTTGCATTTTCACTTTGAAAACCACAATACATCCAGGCAGTATCAAAATATGTAAACCCTTGTTCCAAAAACGTATCAACCATCTTCTTTGTGAGTTCCAAATCAATACTG
The DNA here is from genome assembly GCA_051879955.1 of Wujia sp. GTDB lineage: Bacteria > Bacillota > Clostridia > Lachnospirales > Lachnospiraceae > Coprococcus_C. Next base: position 76,341 of record JBJENA010000030.1, on the reverse strand, counting down.
GTTGCATCCTCCGGATTTGTCAGAGGCAGACGCATCAAACCAAAACCCAATTTCTTTTGTTCCATAAAATCTCCTTTCACCTGTATATCATACACAATTAATCTATGAGCGCATAGCCCCAAGAGTTGCCGCACACAAACAAACAATCCATGCCCGTAATGCTTTTGCAAACATCATACCTGCATTGCCCCTCGCAATCCAGGAAACAAGCACCAGAATCATGACATATATAGTAGCAACAAGCAATGCAAACCACAATTGTTTTGTCGGCATACTCCTTCCAACACAAAAACCTGCAATCGCTGTCGCCAGAAAATAAATGAAGAGAACGGATAACTCCAACACATTCCCGGATAATCCAAATTGATACATACAAAATGCCAATCCCAGGACACCAAGACCTGTGACAACAAAGGCAATGATCAGGCTCTTTGCCAGCTTTCCTATCATTTCAAGGGCAGACATAACGCTCCTCCAAAAAGATGTTTCTACCCTATCTTATGACATAGTCAAATATTTTATGCTTTCTTTCCTTCCTCAATCTCTCCTGCTTTCATCAATGCAGTCTTGGTAATAATCGGTCCCAAAAGTTCGAAGACCACAACGCCACACAACACAACCGTCTGAATCTTTGTAGCATACTCCGGAAGCGATTTTGCAGCCGAGGTAGCCAAACCAATCGCAACGCCTTCCTGTGGAACAAGTGTCAGTCCCAGCCACCTTTGCACAACCGCAGGAGCCTTTGAAATCTTTGCACCGAAACTTGCACCAAGCGCTTTTCCTATAATCCTTCCAAATACATAGACAATACCAACCACGCCGACAGATGTCATAACCGTAATATCCAGGGATGCTCCTGAAATAATAAAGAACATCATATAAATCGGTGGTGTAATGCGTTCTAACGGTTCATAAATCTTGTCTCTTTGCTTACAAGTATTTACAAATATCATACTGAGCATCATACATGCAAGCAACGCCGAAAAGCCAACCATATCGGAAACACCTACACACACGCAAATCATCATGAGTGTGATTGCCAGTCTGTTTCCCCGTCCTGTATATACCTTGACCATCTGCGTCATGACAATTCCCAATACCGCACCAAACAACAATCCACCCAGAATTTCTCTACATGGTTCTAACAACAACCTGCCAACCGAAGTTTCTCCACTGGCACAGATTACATTTGCAACTGCCATGGATAATCCAAACGCAATCAACGCGACCGCATCATCTAATGCAACCACCGGCAAAAGGGTCTGTGTCACCGGGCCTTTTGATTTGTACTGTTTGACAATCATCAACGTAGATGCAGCTGCTGTCGCGCTCGCAATTGCTCCGATTGCCAAAGCAAAGCTTACCTCATATCCCAGACAAAGCAAGATGGTATCTACCACCAGCACCGCACCAAGGCCTTCCGTGATGCCAATCGCAATCGGCGCTTTTCCCACTCTTCTAAGAAACGAAATCTTGAACTCCGCACCGATAGAAAACGCAATACAACCAAGCGCAAGCTCTGTAATCACGTCCACACTTTTTATCAATTCCTGTGACAAAAGTCCGAGGCAATTCGGACCAATCAAAAGCCCGATTACCAGATACCCTGTCACATTTGGTAATTTCAGTTGCTTCACAAACTTTCCTGCAAGCAGGGCAGCAAGCAACATGATTCCTATATAAGTAAGAATATTCAAATCCATTGTCTCTATGCCCCCAGACCTTCCACGAACGATACCGGAAGCGCAAACATGATTCCTGTATTTGGTTTATCAAACCCAACTACATCGTTGATTGTCTTTCTGGCTTTCTTTATCTCCTCGTCATCCATAACAAAAAACATCATCTTCACGACCTCATTTTCATCATCATCTGCCAAAATCGAACGAAGCATTCCAAAAATCGGAAGATCGTCCATCTTTTCAATTACACTTGCCATACCGGTTCCATCCACGATGGTTCCTCCGTGAACACCTTCTTCCGCAAGCTCCTTACATATATCTGCCACAAGATCTGCATGCTTTAAAATGACTACTAATAAATTCATATCACTCATGTTTATACCTCCGAAATGCTATCATATATTTATATTATTTGTCTCAATTGTGTCACATCATCATAAATATGTTTCACAAGAGGGCGAATCTCGTCTTTTGGCGGAATCAAATCCACCACCATAACCGTATATAATCCAGCTGTAGAGGAAGATACAATTCCATTTATCGAATCCTCCACACCCACAGTTTCCTCCGGTTTTACTCCTAATCTCTCGCAAGCTGCAAGGTAGATATCCGGCGCCGGTTTCCCATGTTCTACTTCATCGCCAAATACCAACGTATCAAAATAATCATAAATACCATGATCCGTTAAAATCTTATATGCTCGTTCCCGTACCGTAGAAGTCGCAAGTCCTATCTTTATCCCTTTCTCATGCAGGTACTGTAAGGTCTGTGCAACACCATATTTCAAATCTACGCCATGATCGCGAATATGTGCATCCAAACGATTTATCATACCCTCCCGAAAGTCAAAATAATCAATTCCCCTTCCGACCAGGTCTTCAAACTTCTGTTTGTTGGTATATTTTGTCCCTCCGGCTATTTTCTCGCATACAATCTGCATAAGTTCATCCGTAATCCCCCACTTTTTACCTTCTTCCATCTGATATCTTCGATATAATTTCTCAGAGTCAATAATCACTCCATCCATATCAAATACAACCGCTTTTAGCATGGGGCCTCCTTTATCATAACTGCTATTGCAGAATAATTATCATTTTCTTCCTCTTGTGTGCGTTCCAGCAACAAGTCTTCCATCGCAGCAATCCATGACTTTGCAGAATCTGCCTGTTTCATGCAGGCAATCATCTCAGACTCATATATATATTCCCAAAAGCCGTCTGTCATCAACAGGAAATTCTGAGATTTTTCTCTCTCCAAAACCGGACTGATTTCATAATTCTTTTTTGTCCATACAGCTCCCATTGCCCGAAGGAGTTTGTTGCGGTCCTCGTGCAATCGAATCTCTTCTTCTCTCAACTCACCGGCATCCACCATCTGCTGCACCAGACTATGATCCTTTGTCCGTTGATATTTTGTACCATCTTCGTAAAATCGATACAATCTGCTGTCACCTATGTACCCCCACTGAATCTGTTCCTTGGTCACGACAAGAATCACCAATGTCGTTTTCAGGATATCAGACTTTCCGGCCTCTTCCTGTTTCATCAACAGTCGACGTTGCACCTGTTCAAATGCATTCTTCAAAAACTCCGAGGAATAACCTACTTTTTCAAACAAGTCCTTTACTGTGTCACAAGCCAACTTTGCAGCCTCTTCGCCACCGGTATGTCCACCCAGACCGTCGCAGAGAATAAAGCACTGTTGTTCCTTATAACTTGCAGTTTCTACACAATCTTCATTGCAGCTTCTCGCTCCTATATTTGTGTATACAAATGAATCGATCAATTCTTTTACTCCTCGTATAAAGAGATGGTTCAAAGGACATCCCTCAAACCATCTCTTCGTCATTCATGTTATTTTTTTGCTTTTCGGATCAAAAGCACGATACCACCGAGAACCAAAACGCCTCCAACTCCCAGCAATACCCATAGCCACCAAGCAGCCTTTGTTCCATAGCGGAATGAAATTGTAAGTGCAGCTTCATTTCCGGCATCATCATGCGCCTTAAGAGAAAGTGTATGTTTACCCTTTTCTTCTACGCGCATATTTGCTGTATTACCGGTAATCGTCAAGGCTTGTCCATCGAGAAGCACTTCATCCAGAATATCCTCATCTAACTGCAAGGATACATCAATGGTGAATGGATCCTGTTTTACCTCTCCATCTTCCACTCCGGTCACTATAAAGGTTGGTGCCTTTGTATCCAATGTAAAGTTCACTGTTTCCTCCTGATAATTGCCAAGCTCATCTTCTGCCGTGACAAGCAAGGTATATACACCATCATCAATCTCTGAGGTACCATCATATTCACTACCATTCAAATACATATGCACTTCACAAACAGTCAGGTCATGAATAATATCATCTAAGTCATAATCCCAATCAAAGCTTGTCAGAGTTCCCTGATACTTCTCCAACACATCTTTTTCAATCACCGGCTTGGTCTTATCAACAGTAAACGAAAGTTCCTGTTTCTCACTATTGCCGGCAGCATCCGAACAAGAGATTGAAATCTGATATATACCGTCTTCCTTGAAACTATCTTTGATAATCGTAGGATTACCTGCCTGATTAAACGGACTAAACTTTACATCTTCTGTCTTTTCCTGATACGTTTCATCCAAATAAGTACGAGTTGCTTTGACATCAACCTTCTTTGTCAAATAAAAGTCATCTGCAACCTGAGCCATAAACTCAACTGCCTCCACAGCCTTATCATTATTCTTGGCACCTGTAATCTGGATGGTCGGTTTATCCTTATCGATAATGACTGTATAGCTGGCAGCCTGTGCGGTATGACCGACACGATCCTGTGCCTGGAAGTTAATCGTATACTGTCCTGTTTCTGTCAATGTTTCGGACATCTGCGTTGTGCTTCCTGTCGGTTTGAAATCAATGGTCTTATAATTTGCCTCGCCTGTTCCATCACCGGCTTTTCTTGTAATCGTAACCGTTCCACTTGCATCCCACCAGAAAGCTTCTGTCATAGAGAAGGAAACCGTTGCGCCCGTATTGCTTGCAGACGTTCCGCTAATCTGTAACTGCGGAGCCGTTTTATCCAGCCGGAAGTTCACGGTCTTTATCGCACTCTTATTACCTGCCATATCTTTCGCATACACATTGAGCTGATAATCTGCTTCCTCACTGTAGGCAAAATTGCGATTGCTTGTACGAATGTAATCTGCTGTCACAGGAAGCTGATCCGGCAAAGTCTTTACTAATTGATAATAAAAGTCCGAAGTATCTTCATTTGCATCCTTGACTGAGAATACCACATTTGTATCGGCTGTCTGATTGAGCTGTCCCATCTGCTCTGTATAAATGGTTGCACCATTTACAACTGCCGTAATACTCGGAGCCACACTATCCTTAATAAATGTCAGCTGTCGTTTTACAGATTGATTTCCTGCCTTATCGACCGCATAGAATACAACATTGTGCAAACCATCCTGAGTGGCATTGTAAATCGTTTCGTATGCTTCGCTGTCATCGCTCTGCTTCCACTTAAGATCTAATTCATTTCCATTGTCACTTGCATATACGGTATCAATATTTTCATCATCGTAGGTGAGCAATACCGGAACCTTGGAACTATAATAGTAATCTCTCTTTGTTCCATCATAATTCTTGCTAGGTTTCTTACCACCCATGGTTCCACCCTGAATCTTTGCAGTAACAGTTGGCTTTGTATTATCGTAGACAAATGTCACAGTTTGTACCTTTGCATTATCCGCTTTATCTCGTACACGAACCGTAACCTTATATTCACCATCGATTGGCTCTCCACCAACCAAACGATTCAAAGAGTAGCTACCCTCCACAGATACGCCCACACGTTCCTTGCTTGTAGAAATGGTCTTCACATATGTCTCATCCGGACCTTCCACTGTCATTGTCGCAGATTGAATAGACAGATTATCCGCTACACCAACCTGAATACTTACCATACCGGATAATGGTTCACGATTAATCACCTTATTGTTTACTTCCAAATCTACGGTAGGTGCTGTTTTATCCACCTTAATTACAAAGTTTTTCTTTGATAGCTTGTTCTCACATTCATCCATAGCATCAAAGGAAATCAATGTACCATCCGTACTCTTGGATTCCGGAACCGTCAATTTTCCGGACACACTCGTCTGTCCACCTGCAACCTTTATCTCAGAATTTTGAACATTCTTATCGCTTCTTGAGATAGAATACTTCACACTTCCATCCACAAGTGCTGATTCCACTGCCTGATCACCGGATTTAATAAGGTATGTCAACGTATAACTATCATACCACTTATCTTCCGGTTGCGGTGTCACTGCTACCGTTGGTTGCGTAATGTCATACAATAAATCACCAATAAACTTATCTTCCGTTTCCGGGAAACGAGCAGTTTGATTCGCAGCATCCTTTGCAACGAGATAGACGTCCTTCAGGTATGTATTTACATCACCGGCAGGTAATGCGACTGTCATCTTTACTGTGTAACGATGTGTCTTCGAATCCTGAATATTTATCAAAGCATCCCCACTGTCTATACGCACAGCGGTTCCTCCTGCATACAGTCCAAGCTCTGTCAATTTATAAGCAGAGCTTAACTCCACTGTCATATTGAGTTTTGTCTTTCTCTTTTGAATCTGCACATCCACAGGATTGCCATTGGCATCTGTGATGATTGGTTTTTCAATCCGGATAGAGGTATCAATCATTTCTATCTTGCGCAAATCCACAGCATCTGAAACGTTGCCTGCTACATCCTGTACGTACGCTTTCGCAAGAATCAAGGCATCCTGACTCAGATATCCACTGATACCGGCAACATACTGCCCACCTTCCTTTGTACACGGAACCGTCGTTCCATTCACATCCAGCCATGCACTATCCAGTCCACTTCCTCCGATGTCACTTGCTGAGAACACATATCGATACTGTTTTTCAAGCTCCGTAACAAATATCTCGCTATCCGCTTTGGCGTCGCCTGCATTTGTCCAGGTTACTCCATCGGTCGATTCCTGAATAAATACAGAGTCCGGATTTACAACCGGCGCATCCACATCATATATTACAGTTCCAACTTCTTTTGAAATTAGCGTTGTTCCATCTGCTTTATATGCCACTGCACTCTGGTTTTGAATTGTAGTACTCACCATTGCATCCGCCGGAACCAGGAAGGTTGCCGTTGAGGTTACAACACGTGGAGTCAGTGTTTCTGAAACACTGATGCTTGTTGTTTCCTGACCGGCAAAGCTCATCTTGCTAACTTCCTCAATGGAAGTAACACGAACCGTCAATTCCGCCTGTTGATTGCTAACTACACTTCCATCTGCATTTGCATTCGCAAGCACAACTTCCATACTAGGCTCCTGCGATACATATTTTACTTTAATTGGAAGTGTTGTCGGTGTTGCAGCATTACCGGCAAGATCCTGCGCTTCCACCGTAACAGGCTTCTCCCCATCCGCTAATGCTTTTGGAATGATGAAGGTATAGGTGTCACCGGTATGTGAAACAGCAAGTGTCGTCTCACCAATCTTTGCAGTCACAGTCGCAGGATTCACACCTCTTGCATCCTGTCCTGTTGCAGCGATATCGGTAATATCTACACTATATGCATAGCTGTCACTGATACCATAATACACATTATTAATCAGATAAGCATTCGCAATCGCCTGATAACTTGCACCTGACTGTTCTTTTAAAACTGCATTTGCTGCGTCGATACTTGGCCCTGTCATATCATTGCTGATATTCACACAACCAAGGCTCTTATATGCAAGCACCTTTGAAGGTACTTCAGGAGTTGTGTCATATGTAGAAATATATGCTGCATAGCAATAAACCTTCTTGCCAATATTTGCAACTGTTGTTGCTGACACAACAGACGAATCTGTATAGGTATCCACCTTCTTAAGGTCCTCATCCGAAAGCTCGGAACCCGCATGATACGCATATTTTATCGTTCCTATTTCGTTTTCTCCGTCTGCCTTATAGGATACACCTGCGCCTTCTACTTTTAAATTTGCCGTTTCCACATACGCCGTTTCGTCGAGCTTTACATTGGCAGCATTATAAATTCCATCCGTATCTGCAAATACAGTCTGTTTATTCACCTGAATCTGATAAATCAGCTGATATTCTGTCTGCGCAGCTGTCTTTGCATAAATAGCATAATGTTTTCCCTGGGTTAAAGCAGACTCTGCAAACAGCTCTGTCGCCGCAGCATTCTCTGCAAGATCCTTCAGCTTCGCAGCATCTATCGTAGCAAGACTTGCTTGTACAGGGTCTGTATCCTCCACATATCCATAAGTCAATGCCTGACTCGCACCCTTTACATTCACATGTAAATCCAGTTTGGATTGCAAGTCGGACATCGTAATCGTCTTTACAGTTGTTGTATCAGCCTGCACCTGTGTATTGTCTTCATTGAATGCCGGAACAAGAACCTCTATCGTCTGTAACCAGCTCTCTGAATTCACAGTCGTAGGAGCTGCCTTACTGACATCCTGCGTTCCTACACGGCCTGTGAACGGAACCACAACCATAGCCAAAGCCAAACAAACTGCGATTAGTCGTTTCATGGGCGTTTTCTTTTTCATTTTCATCTTCCAATTCACCTGCCTTACTCTAAAGTCTCATCTGTATGCACAATCTTGATGTTGTACACAACTCTTGCTTTCGCTGCGAGTGCCTCTTCTGTCATGCCCGAAAGAACACTCGTGCCTTCTTCCTCATCGTCCTCCACGTAGATGCTGCCCGATTCTTCATATTCCGTATGAACCTCTGCATCATCGCTTATCAGCACGTCTGTCGCATCATCACTTCCAACGTCTTCACTTGTCAGCACATCTGTCGCGTCATCACTTCCAAGGTCTTCACTTGTCAGCACGTCTGTCGCATCGTCACTTCCAACGTCATTTCCAACCAGCACATCCGTCGCTGCATCGTCGCCGACGTCATTTCCAGCCAGCACATCCGTTGCTGCATCGTCTTCCTTTTCACTCAGGATTTCTGTGTCTGCATTTGCGCCAAACTCATAATCGTTAATACCCGGTCGTAAAATATCCGTCTTGTCAAATTCCTGCGTGGAAGGAACATCATCTCTATTCAATAACTCTGTGGAATCATTTTGTGTTTCTCTTCGTTTGTCCGGAGTGGAATACGTATCTTTAACCGTAATCTTTCCGGTTCCCATGTTATAGTACTTTTCTTGTTCTTTCTTCGACAAGTTACCGGTTGCTGCCGCACCATTTCCCATTTGGCGAATTGTTTTCTTTGCTGTCATACCTGTCAAATCACCAATCACCTTTGGGATTTTTAATACGAAGAATAGTACAACCGCAACAATCAGGAAGACAATAGACAAAATCAATCCACCATAGAAACATACTTCATATACGTTACCCATGTCTATCACTCTCCCATCTGCGCATCATCTGTGCTCTGCGTTTGATTTTTCTTTAACATGTCCATGGTATCTTTGCGTTTATACCACGTCTTGTTACTCATAATATCTTCAACAGAACTGCCGTCTTTATATACATCCAGTAACTGTTTTGTCAACTCCGGCAGTTCCTTCGCCCATTTGGTCGGATCCTGTTGTTCGGCTTCACATAAGTGGTAGAGATAATCCAAGTGCTCGGCATATACATTATCACTCCACTCATTTTTTGTTCCGAATAGCTTTTCTGCCTTCTTATAAGTATCAATTGCTTCCTCTACTTTACCCTGGGCATCATAACAGCGAACCTCAACCATCATCTTATTGTAATAGGATTGATTATACGCACTGACACTCTCTCCACCGAGCCCGATCCCCGGATTTCTTTCCACCTTCATCTTCAAAAGGTCAATATAATCCTCACAACTGCTGATTGTCATTGCAAAATACTCATTCGCAAGCTTTTCATCATTCTTTGCATTCTTCGCAAGCTGCTCATAAATGACAATCAGATAATCATCATATCGGTAGTTCAAATCGGACACATCTTCCTTAGACAAATCCGGGCCTGCATAGCTTTCCAGGTCAACAATTGCCTGTTCCAAAATCTCCGCTGCCTGCTGTCCAACCTCGATGTCCTCAATTTTTGATATGTTCGAACTATAGATCTCACCGATGATACGATAATTTACAAATTTCTTTGCATCATCATTAGCGAAATTATTTTGATTATAAATCGCAAAATTATAGATTTCTTCTAACAATGCTGATGCATCTGCCATACCATCAGAACGAAGCTGCGCAATTGTCTTGTAGTATTTTGCAAGCTTTCCATAAACCGGGTCACTCTCGTCGATCATACCAAAATATTTCGTAGCAACTCCATATTCGGCCTGTTCCTCAAAATATGCCAATCCAAGTTTGTAGAGCACAGCGCTATTTTGATCCACATCATCATGCTTACTCTTGATTCGGTTTGCAACAACATTGAGACCCGTTTCAAGTTCAATTTCTGCTGTTTCACCTGATTCCTGTGCCTCGTGTCCTGCATCAATGTACGTCTGGATATATCTCTCGTAAGCCTCTTCATCAGAGCCATCCAATTCAAACGCTTTTTTATATTCTTCTACCGCTGCCGAATAATTACCATCTACACGATATTCATTTCCGGTTTCAATATATGTATTGTAATTGTCCATTTTCATCCTTTTCATACCTGCATGTCCGACACCGGAAGTAATCGCTGCGGCAATGGCAAGTACGACACTGGTAGAGAAAATGGTCAATTTCTTTTTATTTGCTTTCTTATAACTATCATCTAATTCATGATAATGTTCCAGCGCATACATCAGCTCCGAACAATTCTGATATCTGTCATTTGGATCCGCCTGTGTACACTTGAGAAGGATTTTCTCAAGACCGGAAGAAAGCATCGGATTCCATTCGCGGATTGCTTTAATCTCATATGGCGGTTCACATGGATTTTTTCCTGTAACCATGTGATACAGGGTTGCACCAAGGTTGTAAATATCGGTTCTTGCATCCGTGTTATAAATACCACGCCCCTTCGAATCACCGAACTGTTCAGGTGCGGCATATCCTCTTGTTCCAAGCGCTGTCGTATCCGCATTATTTTCTACATCATATTCCTTGGCAGTACCAAAATCGATTAATTTTACACCACCCTCAGGTTTAATCATAACATTGGAAGGTTTCATGTCGCGGTAAATAACCGGAGGATTCATATTATGAAGATAATGAAGCGCGCTGGCAAGCTGCAGACCCCACTCCACAACCAAATCCTGTGGCAACGCGCCCTGCTCCTTCAAGCGATCCTGAACCGTATCACCCTCGACGTAGTCCATAACTACATAGATGGTTCCATCCTGATTGATAATGTCAACAATACGCGGCAATACCGGATGATCAACATTTTTCAGAATGTTCGCTTCTCTCTCCAATCCTTTCAGCAAGGTTTTCGCTGATTTCTTTCCATCGTTCTTAATCTCTTTTACAGCCCACTGCTTGTTCAAACGCTTATCACGGGCTAAATAAACGATGGACATTCCTCCACGTCCAACCTCCGCCAATATTTCATATTTTCCGTCTAATATGGTACCTTCCTTTGTCATGGCAGATCCTTCCTACATAATAAACTAAAACTATACAACGCGAAGCATCGCAACTGAAATATTATCCTTTTCTCCACGATTCTTCACAAGCTCTGTGAGATAAATTGCTCCATACTTCATCTTTTCTTCGTCTACGGCTTCCTGTGGACCAATTTTTTCCAATATCTCCTCCGGGGAAATCGCATGTCTAAATCCATCCGAACACAGCATATATACTGCATTCTTAACAATATCTCCCTTTGTAAATTCCGGTTCCACGACTGCAGATGCTCCTACACATTGCAACAATACACTTCGCCTTGGATCAACTTTTGCCTGTTCCATCGTCATACGTCCTGCAGCAATCTCTCTTGCAATAAATGTCTGATCATTTGTCAGCTGTCGCACCTGTCTTGTCAATTCATATATACGGCTATCTCCCACATGTACAATATAGTATTCCTGCTTGTACATCAAAATAGCAGAAACCGTCGTACCTAATTGAAGATGATTTTTCTCTCCATACTCTCCAAGTCTCTGATTCTGTTCCTGAATGATATCATTCCACTGTGTCAGGAGCATCTCTTCTGTAAACTCACCATTTTCAATTTCATCTATAAACACGTCATCAAACCAGGTACAAAAAGCCTGAATTACTTCTTTACTCGCAAGCTCGCCTTTTGCAAGGCCACCCATACCGTCACACACAATTGCAAATGCAATCTGTCCATCTTTGGATTGCACAACCTTAATAGCCAAAGAATCCTGATTCGTTTCTTTTCTGGTACCTACATCTGTATGATAACTTGCAATGTATTCCATCCTATTCTCCCTTTCTCAAAAGGAACAAAAATTCCTCATCACCCAGACAAATCTCCGTCTTATGTTTTAATAATACTTCTTTTCCAGGTTGAAGTTCCACACCATTAAAATATGTATGATTTGTAGAATTGTTGTCTTTGATATAATTGACGCCATCCTTCTGTATAATCACACAATGTTCACGACTTACCGCTGTATTATTATCGATCGTATAATCAGCTCTTGTCTTGGACTTACCAATTACAAATTCAGGTTTTGTAATGTTGATGATTTCGCCCGTTTTTTTACGTACTAAATGTGGTACCGGCTTCATACCAAGCTGGCCAACCAGATTTCCCATTTCCTGAGGCATCTGAATGCCTTGTGGCTGTCCCATCGCTGGCTGCTGTGACATCTGCGGTTGCATCGGTGGACGCTGTGGCTGTCCCATCGCCGGTTGCTGCGGCATCGGCTGCATCGGTGGTTGCTGCGGCATCGGCTGCATCTGCGGACGTTGCGGCATTGGTT
>JBJENA010000030.1:0-63690 GCA_051879955.1 Wujia sp. | reverse complement strand
GTGGTTGCTGCGGCATCGGTTGCATCGGTGGACGCATATTATTCATGACACCTAAACGGTTTACCTTTACTTCTTTGGAAGTTGGCTCCACCGGTGCGTCTATCGCCTTCTTCAGCCCCTGATCGCATGTATATACGATATCCGCCTGCTCCATCATCTCATCTACAAGATTCTTTAGTTTCTCATTTGAATATTGATCCGAATTAATCAATGTCAAAAGACGTGCAACGTAATCATCTTTTTCTTCTGCATATCTCATATTTGAAATAACAGTTCTGAAAAAATCCGGAATATCTGCCTGTGCCAGACTACGTTGACTGACCGGAACCAGCATACACTTTACTGCAAATGTTTCAGGATTTACAAAGATATAATTGCAATCTCTTACCAGATAGCTAATCTTAATTCCTGATGCTCCAATACCAAATGCATATAACAAGCCTCTGACAATTCCAAGCACCTCTTTTTTGTGCAAAGGTTGCATTTGAAGTGTACGCAACGTCATCTCCTCATCTGCATACGTTGTCAAGATGCGTCTTCCATCCTCCTCTTTATATTGGAATGGAAGAATGTGCGCTAATTGCGCCACCTTATCAGATACTCTGTCATCATATGTTTCATCAACAGCTAATTCATATTGAATCAGTGTTCTGCCATGCTGTTTTGTTGCAGTTAACTCTAACCCCTTCATCGTCTACCTCCTCGTAGGCTTATCGAATCTTGAACTCAAACTCCTCGTCTCCCAATCGAACAATAGAATCATGAGTCAAAATTTCATCAATTCCCTCTTCTACCATCTTATCATTGACATATGTATGATTTGTCGATTTGTTATCGCGAATATAGCACACACCTTCCTTTTGAATGATGATTGCATGCTGACGGCTGATGGCACCATTCCCGCCGATTGTATAATCAACGCCTCTTGTTGCTTTTCCAAGCTTGAATGTCACCTTGTTGAGCATAATTCTCTCGTTTGTACTAATTCGAATCAAATATGGAAGTGCCTTTGGCTGTGCAGTTGCAGCACTTGCAACACTCGCTACCGCATCCTTCACAAGGGATGTAACGCTCTTATTTAATACAGAATTGCTCTTTGGCTTTTCTTCTTTTTTCTCTATATTGATATCGTCTGTGATGTCTTCAATCATAGGACTGACAATTTTTTCAGTCTCACCATTTGCCGCGCGTTCCTCTGCTGCTTCTGCCTCAACCTCTGCCTCAGTCTGCTGAATGATTGCCGCACGATTGACCTTTACGACATTTCTCTTAACAACAGGTGGCTTACTATCAAGCATTTGATCCAAATCCTCCAGAGTATTTACACTCTTACCCGGTGTAACGGACTGTCGTGCTGATGGAACGGAACCAACCAATTCCTGCATTCTGGCTTTAATTACATTGATATCATTTTCTTTTCTGTTTTCTTTTAGCTTAAATGCTTCTTCACTTACCGGTTCTTCTGGTTCCTGTGCCACGTTTTCTACTATTGGAATCTCTTCCACCGGCACTTCTTGTGCCGGAGTTTCTTCAACAGGAATTTCCTCTACCGTTTCGTTTACTGCCTCTTCCACCGGAGTTTCTTCTACCGTTTCGTTTACTGTTTCTTCCACCGGAATTTCTTCTACCGTTTCATTTACTGTTTCTTCGGAAACGGTTTCCTCTTCTTCCTGTGTCTCTTCGGTTGGAACTTCCATTCCGGCAGGGAGAATACTATCTAATTCTTCATCATCTTCCGCTGGTACTGCGTCTTCCTCCTCTTCCTCCTCTTCCTCCTCTTCCTCTTCTTCCTCATCGTCTCCGATTTCCGGAAGCGGAGTGTCTTCACTATCAGAAAGTCCATCCATAATATTGCCGGTTGTTTCTTCTTCCTGTGCACTTACAACTTCTACACCATCTGCATCAATCGCTCCGGCTTCTTCAAACTGGATGCCCTCTTCTTCCATCAAAGCTTCAGTTAAACCAATCAACCCTCGTAGATTGAAGTTATCTCCATTGATGTATGTCAGAAGCTTTCCTACGTAATTCAAATTCTCTTCTACATCGTACTGCATATTTGCCAAAAGCTGACGAACAAAGCCCTTAAATTCTGCTGCCAAAGATCCCTTGCTCTCGACCGGAAGGCAGATAAACTTTAAAATCAGTTTCTGTGTATCGATGTAAATAAAGCTACGATTGAGCAATATGTAAGAAAGCGGAATTGCCTGTTCCTTAAGCGAAATCATCTCCTGTGCGACATTACGCAAAATAAACAACACCTGTTCACAGGTATGTTCCTGGCGAATATAGTCTTCCAAGGTTACAAGCTCCGTAACATTGTAAGTCAGATAATCATAATCATCATCTTCTTCGTAGATGATCCCCAACAATTCCTCCGGCGTTTGTTCCTCGCAATAATCGAGGACATCTTCATCTAATTCTACCTCTTCGCCCATGGTATATGTCAGATATCTCTCTTCACCGATGCTTCTTGCTTTAAAACTAAACGTTCTCATATGGTCCCTCCTACAGTCATATTATTCTGTTGGTTCCGACTGCCCCTCTGCGTCATCCCCCGTTGTTTCTTCTCCTGATTGTGAATTCAAATGCTCATCATAAGTCTCTGTAAATACATGCGTTCCCTTTTCTTCGTCACTGACATGATAGTACAGATAATTATGCTCTGCCGGGTAAAGCACTGCATTGATGCATGAAATTCCCGGATTACATATCGGGCCTATTGGAAGTCCCGGATACTTATATGTGTTATACGGAGAATCTATCTCAAGATCCTCGTACAATACTTCCTCTTTGTTGTACAATCCTTCTGTCAAAGGATACAAAACCGTCGGGTCGACCTGAAGTGGCATCTCTGCCTTCAAACGATTATTAAAAACACCCGCAATGATTGGTCGCTCTTCTTCTACACGCGCTTCACGCTCCACGATCGATGCACGTGTCACAACATCATAAGATGTGTACCCCAACTCCTGTGCCCGTGCGCTAAGATCTGCTGTGTAATAATTTTTGAAGGTATCAAGCATCCACAACACCAAAGACTTCGGAGTCGTAGTTTCATAGATATCATAAGTTGCAGGGAAGAGATATCCCTCCAGCTTGTATTCTACTGCCGCACCTGCCGGTACGTCAGCCAGATATTCAAAGTTTGCCGTTGTAACGGATTCCACCGCATTGATAAATTCTTTTGCTGTACAGATTCCCTGTTCCTCGCAACGCTGTGCAATCATATTGATTGTAAATCCTTCCGGAACAACCAGATAATCAATTGGCTGATCCTCTTCAATCACAGGACTCATAGCCGCCATCATCTGCAAGGTTGTCATACCTGTGTTGAGCACATAGGTTCCACCATGAAGTTTTCCACGATATTCGGAATCCTGCAAACGCTTTGTAAATGCTCTCGGATAGGTGATAAGCCCTTTCTCCTTAAGAATATTTGCTATTTCCTTCGCAGAGGTTCCCTCCGGAATGGTTACCTCTACATCCTGTCCCTGTGTCGAAACCGTGCCTTTATACTCATCCATATAATCGTCATAATAAGTACGTACGTGCTGATAGCTTAGTTTTCCCAAGGTATAGACTGCCAGCACTAAAATAACTGCCTTAATAACCCAAATAAAGTTCTTCACGATATTACCTCATTTATTCTTAGTTTACATAATATCTTATAAAATTACACACTTGAAGTAATTTTACAATAATGTTATTATACTACCATCTTTTTAGAAAAAAAACAAGAAAGGATGAGAAATTTGAGTAATCCAATTATCACAATGACGATGGAGTCCGGAGATGTCATGAAATTTGAATTATATCCGGAAATCGCTCCAAATACAGTCAAGAACTTTATTTCACTTGTAAACAAAGGTTTTTATGATGGTTTGATTTTCCATCGTGTCATCAATGGCTTTATGATTCAGGGCGGATGTCCGGATGGAATCGGAACCGGAAACCCCGGATATTCGATCAAGGGCGAGTTCTCTGAAAACGGATTTCAGAATGATTTAAAGCACGAACCGGGTGTATTGTCCATGGCCCGTTCCATGATGCCAAATTCCGCAGGTTCACAGTTTTTCATCATGCACAAGACCAGTCCACACCTTGATGGAAGCTATGCCGCTTTCGGCAAGATCACAGAAGGTCTTGAGGTCGTAGACAAGATTGCAACCACTCCAACCGATTACATGGATCGTCCGTTGGAAGATCAGGTAATCAAAAAGGTGGAAGTTGACACCTTCGGTGTAGATTACGGTGAACCGGAAAAAATGTAAATCAAAACGGACATGCCATCGCATGTCCGTTTCTTATTTCTATCCTCTTATACTTCTACATCCCAGAACCCTTCGAGTGTAGCGAAGTAATCCTCCGGTGTCTCTGCACGACGAATCTGCTTTACACTTCCATCTTCACACAACAAAAGCTCTGCTGATTTCAATTTTCCATTATAGTTATATCCCATCGCAAATCCATGAGCTCCGGTATCATGAATCACCAAATAATCTCCCTTGTCGATTTTCGGAAGCTTTCGGTCAATCGCGAATTTATCATTGTTCTCACAAAGGGAACCTGTCACGTCATACATATGATCACATGGTTCATTTTCTTTGCCAAGAACTGTAATATGGTGATACGCTCCATACATAGCCGGTCTCATCAAATTCACTGCACACGCATCCACACCAATATATTCTTTGTAAATATGCTTTTCATGAATCGCCTGTGTTATGAGATGACCGTATGGTCCCAGCATGAAACGTCCCAATTCTGTAAAGATGCTGATATCACCCAAACCGGCAGGCACCAAAACCTCATCAAAGGCCTTGTGTACTCCCTCACCGATTGCAAGGATATCATTTCCCTCCTGGTCCGGCTGATACGGAATACCTACGCCACCGGACAAATTAATATACGAAAGGCAAATGCCTGTTTTTTCCTTGAGTTCTACTGCAAGCTCAAACAAAATCTTTGCAAGCGTTGGATAGTATTCATTTGTAACTGTATTGCTGGCCAAGAATGAATGCAAGCCAAACTTCTTTGCACCTGCTTCCCGAAGCTCCACATATGCCTGAAACAGCTGTTCCTTTGTCATACCATATTTTGCATCGCCCGGATTGTCCATAATCGTGGTAGAAATGGAAAATGTTCCACCCGGATTGTATCTGCAAAATACAGTTTCCGGCACACCACAGGTATCCTTCAAAAATTGCACATGTGAATAATCATCCAAATTGATATTCGCACCGAGTTCCTTTGCAAATACAAACTCACGTGCCGGTGTATCATTGGATGAGAACATGATTTCTGAACCTGTGATACCACATTTCTGTGACATCAAAAGCTCTGTATAAGAAGAGCAATCTGTACCGCATCCTTCTTCATGCAAAATCTTTAACAATGTCGGATTTGGAGTTGCCTTCACAGCAAAATATTCTTTAAACCCTTTGTTCCAGGAGAATGCCTGCTTCATCTTACGTACATTTTCCCGAATCGCTTTCTCATCATAAATGTGAAATGGAGTTGGATAAGTCTTTACAATTTCCTCTATCTGTTCTTTCGTCACGAATGGTGTCTTCATCTTCTTGTCCTCCCGATTTATGTAGTATGTCCTATAATCTAGAATCAAATGGCAGATTTGTCAAGATAATTGCAAATAAAAATCAATCATGCTATAATCCCTGCATGTGTTTTTTCAAAAAGAAAGGAGTTATTTTATGGCTGAAGAATCTGTATTTAGCATGGACAATCCATTTGTAAAAGCACTTGGACGTCTCGGAGATGCCATGTTGTTATCTATTATATTTGTACTGACATGTATTCCCATAGTAACAATCGGAGCCGCAGTCACAGCACTTTATTACACCGGAATCAAGGGCGTATCCGGAGATGACGGATACGTATGGAAATACTACACAAGGAGCTTCAAGCAAAACTTCAAACAATCAACCCTTATGTGGTTGTTGTTTCTTGTCGTGTTTGGTGTCCTTGGATTTGATATCTGGTTTTGGTTATGGCAATGGACGAATTTTCAAAATGCGATTGCAAAACCATTTTTATTTGTAAGCGTCGTGTTGTTCACGCTTGTTTTTATGACTTTCCTTTACACCTTCGGTTTACAGGCCAAATTTGATAACACGATAAAAATCCAGATTCGAAATGGTTTTTTGATGTCCATCAAAAACTTTCCAACTACCCTGTTGATGATTCTAATTGATTTGGTAGTTGTATGGTGTTTTTATTTTATGCCGGTTATTGCAGTCATCGTATATATTATTATCGGTTTTGGCGGAGTCGGATACCTGCAATCTTACCTGATGTATCGTTGCCTGCTTCCATTTCTTCCAAAGCAGGAAGAACATGATGATATGGACTTCCATATCTCTGTGGATGATGATGAAGACAATGAAAATGATGAGAACGATGACGTAAAAGACGATGAAGAAACAAGTATAGACTGATTGTATACAGCAAAAAACAGACGATACCGTTTATCCGGCATCGTCTGTTTTTTATTGTGTACTAAAGGTATACATCGTGTTACCCTGCTTACTCATTTCGTATTCGAATGTATCTCTCGTACATTTTACTTCCTCATCAAGAATCGGATCATAATATCGAATATGACCACTATTATAGCTGATAACCAGCACAAATCGGCCATCGTCAATCTGCGCAGCAAACGGAATATCCCGGTCCAGGAAATAAAGGGCAGTATCCAAAGTAATACCTGATATATTGATGCCAACACCGATTGTATAGGTGCTAAACACTTCCTCCCAGGATTCGCAGGCTAAAATATCCTGTAAGCTTGCTGTTGCACCTGCATATTCCGCACACATATAGGCACAGGTGAGCAAAGAATATTGGGCTGACACACAAGGTGTTTCCTGTATCTGATTGGCAACGGTATTGTAGCTATCCGCAACCACACAACGATATACTGCATTTCCGTTGCTATCTACAACTAATCCCGAAGTTGCCTCCACTACATGCGTAATCGCACTTCCTGCAGTTCGATATTCACCGGCAAATCCACTATTGTCAAACACATAATATGCATCTTCTCTCGTCTTTGTTTCGACGAGCAATTCTTCATACGCCTCATCACGACTGTATTTTGTCTTTCGATATTTTGCACTATCGCTCAGATAAAAATTCTCAGGGAATACCATATCCGTAACATTCCATGCATACGTATCAAATGAAGTCTGTACCGTCAGCATATCCTTGCTCGTCTCACGCTTATATGAAATATAGTCCTCGTCTGTCTCCTCAAAGAACCGGTTTTGCTTCTTTGCACGCGATAGATAGATGGTGTCTTCCCCCACCGATGCATTCATAATGTAGAGATTATCTTTTGCATATTCTTTTAACTGTTTTCCGTCTTCATTCATGATGAACAGTTTATACAATGGTAGGATTGCTTCTCCATCGGATGTGATAATCACATCTTCCTGTTTGCAGATTCCGTAAATCAAGTCATTTTCTACAAATCCCAGTGCAAGAAATAAATCATCCGTTTCACCGGTCTTCTCAAACACTTCTCCTGTTTCAAAATCCCGAATGGTAAGGGCGGTCACCTGCTCATCGCTTGCATGATTTGGATAGGCAACCACTTTATGATTTTCTGAAACCAGATATTTTGCCGAAGGAATCCCCTGCGTCAAAATCGTCTGTGTGTGGGTTTCTACATTTACGGCATAAATCGCTTCATCCAAGAGATAATAAAGCGTATTTTCATCTTTGTTGTAATATGTGAATCTGCCCGTTTCCTCTTTCATGATGTCGTAGCTCTCATCACATTGAACAAAAAATTTCTCGGTCGTTTTCGACTCCTTTGCATCATAATAATACAACGAGATTCCATTTCGTCCCTCATGACTTCCGCGCGCCATATATCCGTATACAACAAAATAGATATTTCCATCTTCATCCATATCCGCGATATTAATATCCAGATTTGGATTCAGCGTTCTGACATCCGAATAGCTATCCTGTGAAAAACTAAACACATTGGTCAGGCTGGTCTTTCCGTAATCATACAGCCAAAGCTGTCCCATACGGACAAAAGCCAGTTTTTTATAATCCTGTGTCGTTGTATATTCTATACGCTGACCTGTCACACCCATACTCAGGCAATTTCGCTCTTTATTGATATACCCCGTATCAAAATAACTTTCTATATATCGGTCAAAAGCCAGCAACTTAGTTGCCTCGCTGCTTTCTTCAAATGTGGCGTTGTAGTATTCGCTGACATGATAAAAATGACTGATACGATTGTGCATGGTCTCCACAACATATGACATTCGAATCACAGCGTAATCGCGGTCGATTTCCGTCAATGTCGGCACAACGGAAGTTACCACGATCGGATTCATATCGCCCCAGCTAATCTGATTATACGTGCTGTTGAGATTCACATGAGACAAGTCAGAAGTCGTTCCAACCGTTGCTGTTTTCAGGTTCTCACTGACAAGATTCCCTTCTGCCTCACTGAATTCTTTCACGAAAGTCGTATTATGGAACTCCCAGGAAAAATCCAGAATCTCACTTGCAAACTGTTTCGAAAGCGAAACGACACGATTGTAGTAACGTATTTCCTGCTTGTCCTTTGTCGTTACGATAAAGACCAGAACATATTCTGTATTCTCTCTCATATCCATACGGAACTGAATCGTAAAGGTCCTGCGTCCATTTTGGCTTGACCCTGCAATTGCTTCTCCCCGCTCTATCAAAGAGTCTCCCGCAATACTTCGAAGCTCATACGTATACGTCTCTCCAACACTTTCACTATCCTCCAGCAACAATGTCACGCCATGATTTTCATCTAACGGAATAATTCCGTCACGCATCAGGCTCGTCGACATGGTCTGTGTATATCCACTGGTTCGATTGATGATAGTCCCATTGAAATTCACATACATCAAGGGCAATGTCGGTTCTTCTAACTCTCTGGATACTGCATCCAATCCACGGTTATTTAATTGATTGACAAAAAATGCAGTGCCCACCGCAACAGCAATGAACACCAGCATCTTCCATACAATTTTTTGCATCTAAAAATATCTTCTCCTCTTCTTATAACGACAACGTCGTATATAAAATTCATGGCAAACCATAACCTGTATCATATGAAGCAAGGTATCATCTGTATCCGTATAACTCACTTTATCAAATATTTCCTGTGCAATCCTCATCATCTCAACACGGTCCGGATAAAGCATAAACATCGGACTACCCTCGTACTCCAGTTTATCGCAAGCTTCTTCCACCATTACCAGAATCATTTTCGCTCGCATAGGATACATGGTTCTAAGATATTCCCGATCCTCCTCAAGCTCCTGCTCATCCACCAGCATCAGCTCCGGAGTTCGGATTCTTGGCACATAGAATGGATTCGTATCGGTCATTTTCTCCCCTCACTTTTCTCTCGCACAAATGGGGATGTCACACAGGTAAGACGCATTTTCTCCTTTGTGCAACAGCCCCATTTTAGCTATCTCTATATTCTATGTGTCAAACAAATGTTATGTGCCTACTCATCTCCAAAAGATATACCAAGCATCTTTGCATTCTTTACGATACTGTCATCCGGAGATACATATTTCAGCTTACCTGCAGATTCCTCCATAGGGATTGCAGTCACTTCATTGTTTCGCATAACAACGAGCTTTCCAAAATCTTTATCCTTAATCAACTGTGCAGCCTTTGCACCAAAGAGGCTGGAGATCACACGGTCATACGGACATGGACTTCCACCTCTCTGTGTATGTCCCGGTACCGTAACACGGATATCCATTCCGCTATATTCCTTAATCTTGTCTGCTACCTCATATGCAACAGAAGGATATTTTGCTGCCGCTGCTGCGACTGCTGCCTTACGCTCTTTCTTTGGAAGGGAAGCAACCTCCTTGGAAATCGCACCCTCTGCGACTGCGAGAATCGAGAATCCCTTTCCGGCTTTCGTTCTGCGGTCTAATGCCTCACAAACCTTCTTGATATCATATGGAATCTCCGGAATCAGGATGATGTCTGCACCACTTGCAATACCTGCATGCAAGGTAATCCATCCAACCTTGTGTCCCATAACCTCTACGATAAATACACGGTTGTGTGAGCAAGCCGTTGTATGAATACAATCAATGGCATTGGTAGCAATATCCACCGCACTCTGGAAGCCGAAGGTCATATCTGTTCCCCAGATATCATTATCTATCGTCTTTGGAAGACCAACTACATTCAATCCTTCCTGTGAAAGACGGTTTGCAGTCTTCTGGGAACCATTTCCACCCAAGACAACCAAACAATCAAGCTTGAGCTTCTTGTAGGTTTCCTTCATCGCTTCCACCTTGTTGAGTCCTTCCGGTGTCGGCTCATCAATCAACTTAAATGGCTGTCTGGAGCTTCCTAAAATCGTACCACCCTTGGTCAGGATTCCGGAAAAGTCTTCTGCACTCAGTTTCTTGTAATTGCCATACATCAAGCCCTTGTAACCCTCAAGGAATCCATAAACTTCCACTTCTTTAAAAGAGTTATAAAGTCCTTTGACAACGCCTCGCATCGTTGCATTCAAAGCCTGACAATCTCCACCACTTGTCAACATTCCGATTCTCTTCATAACATGTACCTCCTCATATATATTTGTATACCACAAACTACGTTTTTCCAAACATGTATATCTAACTATTTTGTTCTTATTAACAATATACTACTCGTCGATGTTTACCTTTTTACAGAGTGACGCGTCCTTCGAGTGCACGTAACAACGTCACCTCATCAATACATTCCAAGTCTCCGCCCACCGGTACACCACTGGCAATTCTGGTCACCCGGATACCCGACGGTTTTACCAGCTTGGATATGTACATGGCAGTTGCTTCTCCCTCCACGCTGGAATTGGTCGCAACAATCAGTTCTTCTACCTCTTCCTGTTCTAAACGGACAATCAATTCTTTCAGACGAATATCCGCCGGGCCGATCCCCATTGCCGGATTGATTACCCCATGCAGGACGTGATAAACGCCCATAAACTGTCCCGTTCTCTCATAGGCTGCCAGATCTCTCGGTGATTCCACCACCATGATGATACTGTGATCCCGTTTGGTCGATGCGCAAATCGGACAAATTTCCTGATCTGTAATCGTATAGCAGGACTTGCAATACTTGATATGCTCCTTGGCATCCACAATCGCTTCCGACAGACTCTGTGCCTGTTCCACAGGCATATTGATAATGTGAAACGCCAGACGCTGTGCGGTCTTACCACCAATCCCCGGAAGTCTGCCAAGCTCACGAATTAACTTGTTTACCTTATCGCCGTAAATATCCATTAGAATGGAAATCCTCCGCCAAGTCCACCTGTGATTTTGCCCATGGAATTCTTCTGATCTTCATCCTGCATGCGAATTGCTTCGTTGACTGCAGCCATAATCAAATCCTCGAGCATCTCGATATCATCCGGATCCACTACTTCTTCCTCCAAATGAACCTCGGTCACTTCCTTCTTACCGTTGATTTTTACCTTTACAACTCCACCTCCGGCAGTTGCTTCGTATTCCTTTTCTTCCAGCTCCTTACTGGTCTCTTCCATCTGCTTCTGCATCTTCTGTGCCTGCTTCATCAGATTGTTCATATTTCCCGGCATCATTCCCATGCCACCATATCCGCCTCTTTTTGCCATTTGTCTTAATCCTCCTGCTTTTCTTAGTTATACATATGAATATCATCGAAAACGATGCAATTCAAATCCCAATCTTTTCTAAGCTGGTGTACAGCTTCTTCACCAGCCACCTTCCGGAATCCCATATGCACCTTGCATTTGGTCATCTCGGTAATTTTTTCTTCAATTTCCTGAATCACACCCGGATCCGAGAAATAGGAAATCACCATACTGTTTGCATCGACATCCTCCACCACGATATCCAGGCTTCCGGATTCCTTGTTGGGAACCAGGGATGCCGATTTGTAATAGTTTTGCACCAGTCGAAACTGTTTTTTGCAAAACTCCTTCCATGCTTTTGCTATCAAAAGCAATTCTTCGTATTCCGCTTCCGGATACTTTTCTTTCAGATTCTGCTTGATTCTGTCTGAGGCATTTCCTGTCGCAGGTGCCGGTTCTGCCTGCACGCTCTGTACCTGTGTCCCCGCTGCTGCAACCACCGTCACCGGATTCGCGCGTAACTCCTCTATCAGCTGCTGTTGCTGTTCGAGTTGTTGCTGCAAAGATGCAAGCCTTGCATTCAGACTGTCTGTATCCTCTCGCATCTCAGGCTTGCAAAGCTTGATAACTGCAAGCTCCAAGACAATACGCTTGGTCGTCGCATAAGGAATCTTGGTCGCAGCCTCCTGCAGGACATAGATGTAATGCATCAGCATATCCTGTGAAACGCCCTGCACCATCTGCAGCATCTCATTTTTAAGCTCCTGTGTGACATCCACGCTCATCCCTGCGTCCATGGAAAGAACCAACAGATTGCGGATAAAGCCTGTGAATTCATTGATAAATTGCAACAAATCTTTACCCTGCCAAATCGCTTCATCTACAACCTTTAGGGCTGCCACTAAATCATTGGCCTTTACTGCTTCAAACAATTGCATATAGACATCTGTATCCACAGCACCAATCGCCGCTAATACTTTGTCCAAGGTCAGTTCCTCTCCCAAGTGATAAGAGATACACTGTTCCAGGATACTCAGTCCATCTCGCATGGAGCCATCCGCTGCACGAGCCACATATTCAATCGCTTCTCTCGTTGCTGCGATACCTTCCCGCTCCAGCAATTCCTGCAGACGATCCGCGATGACCTCCAAAGAAATACGCCGGAAATCATATCTCTGGCAACGGGATGTAATCGTCGCCGGAATCTTGTGACTTTCTGTTGTCGCTAAAATAAAAATAACATAGCTTGGTGGTTCTTCCAGCGTCTTTAACAAAGCATTGAATGCTCCCCCGGACAGCATGTGCACCTCGTCTACGATATATACTAAATATTTGCCTGTTGCCGGTGAATATGTGACAGATTCATTGATCTGTCTGATACTATCTACACCATTGTTTGATGCTGCATTGATTTCCACTACATTCATCGCCGCACCCGCCGCTATCGCCTTACAACTTGCGCAGGTATTACACGGACTGCCATCTACCGGATTCTCGCAGTTCACCGCCTTTGCCATCAACTTGGCTGTCGTGGTTTTACCGGTTCCTCTTGTTCCACAAAAGAGATACGCATGACCTACACGCTCATGCTTAATCTGGTTTCGAAGGGTGGTCACAATATGCTCCTGCCCCTTTACTTCATCAAACTCATCAGGTCTCCATTTTCGATACAATGCCATGTATGACATGATCTCACCTCATCATTTTTACGATATTAGTTTATACGGAAAAGCTGGTCCAACATACGCAGGGTCTTGAAGTTTCCTTTTGCTGTAATCTCACCGGACATAAATCCTTTTTGGAAGCTGGTCTTTCCTGCCAAGATACTGCGAAGCATGACACTGCTTGCCTTGAGCTTAACATCCGCTTCCCGATCCACACCATATTCACACTGTAAGGTTTTTCCAACCTGTATAATCAAATTCTTTCCCATATCCGGGACGATAATTACATAGCTTGCCGAAAATCCGGTCTCTGAATGATAGTTGCGATAGAAGCCTTCGACAATATCATCCTCATAAATACTCGGTTCTTCCTCGACTTCTTCCTGACCGCCAAGCATCTGCTTGAACATCGCAGCAAGCTCTTCGATATCTTCTTTTTGTTTCTTTACATATCCATCATCCGCAACGAACTTCGAAAGTTGCTCGCTCTCCTGTGGGGTCAGGCTGATGTTATTTTGCTTTATCAAATTGTTGCGAACAGCGGTATTACTTGTCGGAAGCTCTACCGATTTTTTGTTGATGCTGCGATAGAAGTCCTCTGCTTTTTTCTCGATAAACGACAGATAATCCGGGTTGTTTTCGAGCACCTCATGCGAATCCACATAGGCTGCGATTCCATTTAGTGAGATACCGCCTAACACATCCCATGCTTTGCGAAGGGACATCTCCGCATCCTGTTCTCCATATGCAGTTGCAATGACAACCGGCATCATATACAGACTGGAAATCTTTTGCTTATCGCCATAAAGCCAGCACATATCCAAAAATTGCTGCATGTATCCACCGATGCCAAACCACTCGACGCTGGACGCCAAAATCACACCGTCACAATCCTTCAACGTATTTGGAAGTGTGGCGATGCCCGATTTGTCCTCGTACATATTATATCGAATTACTTCTACGCGAAGCTCCTGAAGAACCTGTATCATTCGTTCGAGAACAAACAAGGTTGGATCTTCGAGTAAGCCTCTGCCTCCGTAGTATACATTTACCTTCAATTTCTTACCCTCTTACCTGGTATTTATCGTGTTCGCATATATAAGAGTAATATATCAAATTTCACCACGAAAGTAAAGGAGTTGTCGCAATTACTCATTGCCAGTAGTTATCATTTATGATACAATCCGAGTATTGAGTAAAAAAATATTTTGATGGTTATAATCCACTCTGTTTTTCCAAACTTCTGTTTTCTGGAAAAGGTTTAATATTTGAGGTCTATCTCTCAAGGACAGTTCGTGTTATAATCCATACAAAGGAGGATAAATATTGTTCAAAAATAAAGAAATTGAATCGAGTTTATCAAAAGAGGAAAAAGAAACACAGATTAACCGAAATCTTATATTTTCCGATAAATTCACTAGAGCTGTTCAATCCTTGGACGAAAGCAAAGCGTGTATCAGGACTATAATTGAAATAGCTCGTAAAATGTTGGAACACCATAATGGTGACAAATATGAAGATTTATATTTTATAGATGCAATCAGTAATAGTTATAAGTACCAAGACAATTATTATGCGGAAATACAAAAAGTTGAGCCAACAAAAGAAATGCTGAAAATGTTGGTTGATAATCCCAATATTATTGGCATTCATAATCATCCTAACAGCACACTGCCAAGCTTAGATGATTTTCATGTTTGCGAAGAACGAAATTATAGATATGGACTTGTTTTTTGCCATAATGGAAGTATTTATAAATATAAGGTTACAGACACATTGAAGAACTTAAAGAAAATTTGTTGCATGCAGGCGTTGAATTTTCGGAGGTATTAAATTATGAAAGATAAAAACTTATATGATGAAATTGTAAAAAAATTGGGGTTTGAACCGAAAGACTATATCTTTAATCAAAGTCACACAGAAAATGACCAAAGTGAAAGTCCGTTTTCAATACTTACATTAGACGAATTACGTTTCCTGCAAAATAACAATTATTTTCGCACAACAAACAGATAAATAAAAACACCCCACCCTTTCTATTGAATTGGATGGGGTATTATTTTGCCTTATAAATTTACTTTACAACGACACCCTTCGCAGCTCCCTGATTTCCTATTGTATTGAACTTTCCAAGCTTGTTGTATGCTGCTACACAGCAGTACTTCCTCATTTGGCTTTACACCTTTTCGTTCCTTCACTATATTGTAGTTTGTTTTACTTCTTTCGGGTATTCGATGCCTATGATCTCCATAAGGTTTCTATAGGCTTGTATTTCACTTGTTCCTCTTTGTGCTTCTTTAATTAAAAATCTCTGCATCTCTTCTTTTGTCATGCAATCATCCTCCATATTTCCACCACCTTTTCATTTAATACTTTCATTATAAGGTGGTCCATGTAAGGTGTAAAGCCTTTATTCATTCACATTACGACACAAAAAATTCTTCATCCGCAAACCGCACCACATCCCCGGACTTCAAGGCATACGGTTTCTGTGCAGGAATCAGATTGGAATTTACAAACGTGCCATTGGTAGAACCAAGGTCCTGCACATATAACCCATTTCCCTGCATGGATAGCTTTGCATGTACACGGCTAATCTGGGTCGTTGTCACCCGATAATCCACCTGTTTATCTCTCCCGATCGTTCGAGTCGTATCCCTTGGAATCACCAGTGGAGGCATTGCGCCATTCATCAACGGAACAAGCCGGTGTTCATCTACCAGCTTATCCGATTTCGGAAGTGGCGTATAGTCTGTAACAATCTCCTTTGGTTCTACGGAAACAGATTGTGCCATCTGATACTCTCTCATGGCGTCATCTTCCTGGCTGACATCCCGTGTAGTCATGATTAAAAGAACAATCAATGCAAGCAGCCAGGCAATTCCAAATATTGCAGTTGCAGTTGTTCCTTCAAAAAACAAATATTTGATAATGAGAATCAGCGCTGCACCGGCACAAATTGCATACAGGATTGTTCGTTTTGAAACGAGTGTATCAACGCCTTCGTCTTCTGCTTCTATCTTCTTACGATGGATATCCTGCTCCTGTTCTAACGCTACAACCGGAGCTTGCAGGTTCTGTATTTTTTCTTCCTTATGTACTGTATTATCCGAATTAGAAATCACCATTTCATACACGGATGGTAAATGCACGGTTTCTTCACTTACGAGCCGATGAAGCTCATACAACCGTTCCGTTCCGATTCGGTCCCGGTAGTCAAACAAAGGCATCATCTCCTCGAATAATTTCTGAAGATTTTGCTCAAATGTACTGTCTTTTCCCGGTACGTACAACAAACCAAGTTCTTCCTTTGACGGATTCCAAAACATGGAAGACAGGGACAACTCCAAATTTGATGCACACAGGAGATAATCCTCTAACTCCTTCGTACACTCGACAAGCTGCCTCACAACCTTTTCTAAAAACACGCCATCCATTTTCTTTTGCTGTATGACATTGGCAAGAAGGTGATACCCCTGCGTGTTATAGGACAGGCAAACCTCTCCATCTTCACACATAACCTGCGCCCGAAGCAAACATGGAATCTCATTTTCACAGAGCATCTTCAATTGATATCCATATCCCTGTTCCTCTAAATTCCGCATACTGCCAATGTTGACATCCGCATAATGATAGATTCCTCTCGTACTAAATGTGATCTCCATATATTTGCCACCTTCTCATCCTTTTTGCGCTCTGATTTTTTTCTCTTGCAAAACCTCTTTTCTTTGACTCATAATCCAAAATGCGTTTTGCATCCGCTTTGTTTACTTCTATGCGAAGCTCTTTTTGATTGCATATACACGTCACATCCAGGTTCTGTCCTCCATATTGCAATGTCGCAACGAGCTTACTACCCTTATCGTTTTCTTCTATATCGTTTGCATTCACATATAGTAAGCTGTAACAGCGTTGCTGGATATAGGCATCGCCGATTATATCAAGAAATAGTGAAATCACTAAAAAACAGATACCCAAAAGCAACGGAAGAATCAAACTGATTTCTACCACACTGTATCCCTTATGCTCCTTTAATTTCTTCCACATCTAGTTTCCTCCACAACGCAGGCATGCCGGAATACCGGCGACATCTTTCTTGCGCACCCTTTGCACAGTCCTTTTCAATCCGGTGCAATTACTTCTGCTATGAAAACAATCTCCGTCATTCGTGATATATACGCTCTGACCCGCATCCTCTCCGCAATATTCACAAGGTCGCAATCCCTGTTTTTTTGCATATTCTATCGTAGATTGCGAAACCGAAAGTTGCAAATGTGTACAGCTACGCCGCGAATGATATGCCTCTTTATTATTCGTGATGTAAACATATGCATCATCCATCTCGCTTTCTTTTGTAAGGCTTTCCACATCATCCCCCACAAAAGCTCTTTGTTTCAAAGCATAACTTATATTGGCTCCGTATTTTGTCTTGTATCTTACCTGCAAACACACATCAAGGTCTTGATTCATACTGCAGATGAAATGTATCCCTTTGTTTCCATTTTGAATGTGTTTTTGAATTCGTTCTTCGTCATCCAGACTGTTTTCAAACAAAGCATGACGAAACGGCAATACCTCCTGTTTTTTGTGCAAGTTCTGCGCCGTGACATAAAGTGCTTGCAACGAGCCCTCAAAAACGGTTGTGGTTGCCAGCATGTCCTGCATACATAAAAATAGTTGTACCATCGCAATGAGAAATATCGGAATGGCGAGCGCTGTCTCTACGGTTACAGCTCCCTGATGTTTCTTTTTCATATCCTTTTCTTATTCAAAGCAAACTGAGAATCTCTTAGCCGGACATTTTTTGAACATTTTAGTGTGACCAGCACCCGGAGCATCCATGTTACTAAGAGATCCTTAGTTTGCTTTAAATCCTCTCTCAATACTTTGTCTCATAGTGTTGATAATACGTAGTTCCAAGATATTCTGACTGCACATCCACACCAAATCCAACAGCAGCGTCCTTCATGTAAAACTGTGGTTGTTTTATCTGCGTATTCACCTGCATCAAATCCAACATCCTGTATGGCAGCTTTTCCCCATGCAAAGACATCAAAATAATCAAATACTCCGAATAGGTAATCCCCTTTGGGTCATCCCTTGGTTCTTTTTGCATACTGTCCGAAAGAGATGCTAACTCTGTCTTCCAGGTAGTCGCATCCTTGAGAAAGGCAACTCTTTTTCCTGCAAGCAAAGCCTTTGCATCCACAACCGATTCGATATAGGACCATGCACCGGTTAACAAGAGCTTCAACACAGGTATTGCTTCCGGAAAGATTCCCGCAATGCTTGTTGCAAGTGATAGGATTTGCTGTTGTTTTTGTGGGTCCTTTCGAAGACTCATATAATTAAGCGGCAAGCGTATCCCAATAATCTGATGTACCACAGATTTCAAATTATCTTCATCCCTTTTATGTCCCGCAATCAAATATTCCTGCTCGTATTCTAAAACTGTTTCATGACCTTTCGAATCGTTAAATGAAGAAAATACCCATTGTCCGTATGCGGTTAAAAGTGCCTGGTCTTCTAATTCCTTTGCCCATTTGCCAAATCCTGTTACATCCTGTTTGAGGCGATTTTTTTCCTGAAATTTTCGATCCGGTTCTACATAGTCATCTTCTTTTTTTCCATTTCGAACAGAAGGAAGATTTTGACTCTGGATTTCTTTTTGGGATAAAGTCTGCCCATCCGGCAAAACATATAGCAAGATTCCCTGACTACTCATCTTCTCTGTGATTTCTCTTGGGTCTTGCGCCAAGTCACTATCTGACTCCTCCGAAATCGGATGAGACATTTCCTCGTCCTTTGATGTTCCATCAGTCTCTTCGGTTTGAACATCAAATTCCATTTCTTCCTCCTGCGACAGACTTCCATCCTTTCCATTTGTAATTCCCCGTATCCG
Organism: Wujia sp.; assembly: GCA_051879955.1. Classification (GTDB taxonomy): domain Bacteria; phylum Bacillota; class Clostridia; order Lachnospirales; family Lachnospiraceae; genus Coprococcus_C. The sequence continues at coordinate 44,468 of JBJENA010000030.1, read as the reverse complement.
GTCTGCGCCCACACGCACGATCCGCTTGGCAATTGCATCATCCATGACATCCTGAACCTGTGAGCGAAATGCCTCACAATCGTTTTCCATCAATAGCATATATTGCGTACTTGCTACTTCGATATTTTTATAACCTTTTCCAAGATTTGATTGGCAATACTTCTTTACCATTTCTTCCCAATATCCTTCTCCTTTTCCGTTTGCATTTCTATCAAAGAGAAGAATATGGTACTGTTCAAAGATATAAGAATTGTAGTAGGACTTGATATTCTCCGTTGCATAAAATCCTGTAATATCTGCTTTTGATGCCGCAACGCTCTGCACGACAACACACACAGCAAATGATATCAGTATCATAAATGCCATCGTCATCAAGCTTATAAACACCACAATCCGTCCTTTGTTTCCCATACTCTTCTCCTTTTCACTTTATTGCTTGGGAATCTGCTATGAATATATTTTTTTGGCGTTTTTATTAATGGAAGTCCAGATATTTGTTACCAATGTCTTGATTTCATCTCGAAAGATAACGACCATTCCAATCAACACGACCATTATTAAAATCACCTCAACCACACCCATACCATCTTCCTCCGTCCAAAAACGTTTCATTATCTGCATAGGTTTTCGGTCCTTTCTACATACCACACATCGCCGGATAAAGAACCATAAACATAACCATTGCCAGCAATATCATCATTGGAAATAGCAATTTTGTAGAGGCTTGTTCCCCTTTCTGTTTTATTTGCTCACTTCTTTTTTTCAAAGCGGCTGTAACCTCTGCTTCCATCAGATTTCTCAGTTGTTTATTACCTACTCGAATATGCTGACTGAATTGTTGCATCAACTGTTGATATTCCGGTAAGCCCAAACGTCTGCCTAACTGCTCGTATACCCAGGTTTCCTCACAGCCTACTTCCAACTGATGCAACGCATATTCCACCTCTTTTTTTAATATTGTTTCCTGCTTCCATCCGGATACCAAATTGCACAATGCCATTTTCACAGTCATGCCTGCCCCCAACATGAGCCACATACGATTCACAAAGAAAGGATATTGACAAAGCAGCGTATGATTTCGAACAAATAGTTCCTCCTTTCGTTTTATGCGACAGATTGGCACTACCAGAAGGATTGCAGTTCCTCCCAATATAAGCCATAGCTGTGTTGGCTCCTCCTGATGATTCTGTATGATTACGTTTTGTTCCTCCTGCATTTGCGGTATGGTTAATTCCTTTGTCTGCCGGGTTGATGCCTCCCACTTTTGTAATACCGATTTTACTTCTTCCACCAATGATTTCCTATGTTCGAGAATTGTTACGCTGTAGTCCTTCGTATATTGATAATCCAGATAAGAAATCGTACACGAAAGACAAACATTTGTTGCCGTTTGTAATTCCTCAACGCAGAGTGTTCCGGAGGATGCAAGAATCTCCGGATGGTCAGATGTCCATTCATACGAAAAAACAGACCTTTCATCGCTTTCCATCAGATTTAAGTCAGAAACCACATGGTCTAAATCCCGATTTTCACCCAATATCTTCTCGGGCATCTGCATCAATAGCTTCTGTGCTTCCTGCTCAAATTGCTCCTTTGTATACTCCAGCGGTGCAATCTCTATCGGAATCTCATAGTTTTTGTCATCAACTGTCAGCGAAAGAACCTTGGTATAGGAATTGCCATCATAATCTGCCCGTTCAATTGTTTGTGTCTTTTTTTGCACATACCGGTTTCGTAGCACTTCCAGCTGTGTAAATAAAGTGGCGACAAACAATATTCCGATACAGATTTTTATAACCTTAAACAGACGTTGCCTTGCCAGATACTCCAACACCTCTTCTGAAACAACTTGTGTTTTTCTGATCTCCAGTTTCATGCTTTGAAACCATCGCTCGTGTCGGAGTCGCTTCCACAAAGGATTGTCCTTGTATTTACTAAAATGAAATCTGGCGAGAATTGCAAGTATCACACACAGACACTGCACTGCCATACATAAAAACAACATATTTACACCTCGATTCGTACTAATTTATCTATCCACAAATAACACATTAAAATAACAAACAGACAAACAGTCATCATAATTCGACCTGCCACACTTTCATACATGACATCCATATATCCGGGATTCGTCATTCTCAGATACGCCACGATTCCAAATGGCATAGCCAGCATAATCGTTCCTTCATATTTCTTCGCAGCAACCATGGTCTCCACTTCCATTTCCAATCTCATTTCTTCCTCTATCGTATTCATCATCTGTTCCATCATAGAAATAAGATTCCCCCCATGTTTTTTTGCAATTTGAAGTAATTTCGCAAACTCTTGTATTTCCTCTATCCCACTTCGAATTCCGGCCTCCAGCAAAAGTGTTTCAATCCTGCAATGATTGGCCAGGCCCTGTGCGATTCTCTCAAGCTCCGGCTTGAGTAAATTCACATTCATGATATTGGAATTCATATGAATAAATGCCTGTTCGATCGAAGTTCCCGCTTGCAGATGACTGCGCAAAAGCTCCAATATCTCTTGAAATTCCAGCTTCATCTGTGTTTTTTGTTTCTGTAAAAAATTGATAGCACAATGCTTCCACACAAACGGGATGATTACCGGCAAGCTGAGCAAACCAAACGCACTACCATAAAACAAAACAGCTACTACAGCACTGAATACCAATCCCAAGAGCCCTACAGACAGATAAAATTGCTTGTTAAAGCGATATGCATGGTACTTCACTATTTGCCTCCTGATACTCTCTCATAAGCCCCGCGCGAAGCAGCTTATCCATATGGATCAGGTCATTCATCTTATACAATGCACCGACAACTTTTTCCTCTTGCCTTTCGTTTTCCGCAAATTCAAATAATGTATTCAAGACGATTTCTCCATCCTCCATACCTGCCACCTCACATATATTTACTACTTTTCTGGAACAGTCCCTTAATCTGCTCAGATGAATAATAATATCCACCGAAGATTCTATCTGCTGCCGGATTGCCAAAAGAGGAAGTTCCATTCCCATCAAAACCATGGTTTCCAAGCGCTTCAACATATCCCTTGCGGAATTTGCATGTCCGGTCGATAAGGAGCCGTCATGTCCGGTTCCCATCGCGGCCAACATATCAATCGCCGCTGCATCGCGGACTTCTCCGACGATGATTCTGTTTGGTCTCATCCGCAAACTGGTTTTTATCAAATCTCGAATTGTCACCTCATTGTCACCTTCGAGATTTGCGCTTCGTGCCTCAAGTCGAACCAGATTTTGCACACCACAAATCTGCAATTCCGCACTATCCTCAATCGTGATAATTCGCTCATTCTTAGGGATAAAGTCTGTCAAAGCATTTAAAAATGTGGTCTTTCCGGATCCAGTCCCCCCTGAAACTACGATATTGTATCCGGCACGAACGAAAATCCGAAGAACATTTGCGACCTCTTTGGACAAGCTTCCAAACGCCACCAGCTGTTCCATGTCAATACGTTCTTTCGGAAATCTTCGAATGGTAATCACAGGACCATTTAAGGAAATCGGAGTTGTTACGATATTGACTCGACTTCCGTCTGCCAACCTGGCATCCACAATCGGCGAAGCTTCATTTACGCGTCGATTACAATCTGCAACGATTTGCTGTATCACAGCATCCAGCTTTTCTCGTGAAGAAAAACCTTTGTCATAGCGTTGCAAACGTCCGCCCTTTTCCACGAAAATATCTGACACTCCATTCACCATAATCTCTGTCACCGAATCATCTTCCAGTAATTCTGTCAAAACATCGAGTCTTCTGAGACTGTTAAACAGCTCATATCGTAATTGCACCTTCTCCTTTAACGAAACATGCATACTTTTCGTTTCTTCCAAAATACACTGATCTATAATTTGCGCAATTTCTGCATCTTCCATCGGACGTGATAAATCCAGCATCTGCATAACTTTGCTTCGAAGCTGCTCCCGTAAAGAAGGAAGCAATGGCTCGTTTATTATCAAATCCTTCATTTCCTTTCTGTTCTTTTTTCTTACACATATTTTTTCGCCACCTGTTCTACATCTTTTTCCAAAACCTCTAGATACTGTAATCCTTTTTCAAATTCATCGCCTATTTCCTGTTTTATCAACTCCCGAAATACTTCCAGCTTATGAAGAGAATCCGCATCCTCTAAACGGGGGATAAACACACGATCAAAGCAACGCAACATCGAAAGATCCGCAAGCACCATCGTCCCTAAATCAAACACAACAAGGGATAATCCACTTTGCTTTTGAAGTTGCTCTTTTAACCACTCCAAATCCTCCACATCTAACAAATGCAGATCCATATAGCTTCTTGGTGCAGGAAGTTCTGTTTGGTTTAGCATTTCACTCAAACGTGCAGCGTTTTTGCTTTTTATACAATACAAAATCTGTGTTCCCCTTTCATCCGGCTGTTTTTCGCTCGAATATCCCTCCCAATTAACATAGATGGATCTTGGAAATTGCTTTACCAATGCTCTTGCAAATGCAGTCTTTCCGCATCTACCCAGCGGAGAATACACTGCCCAAACCCTGCATTCCGTATTTATCGATGGTGCGTTTTTTTCAAGAAGTCGTATGATTTCAGACAACATAATCTTCATGCTTTGATATCGATAGAACACGTTGTTCTTTTCTGTATCTGTCCGATGCTGTGTCAAAACGATTCTTGGAATATCAAGCTCCAAATTCTTATATCCTTCGCTGACCAGCACTGCATCCAATGTCATCGATTGCAAAAAGGTCGTTATGGCCTCTATATTCGTAAATGCATACATCTGGATGGGAAGGTCTCCGTGTGTATTGCAATATTGAAACACTGCCTTTTGATAAGACTCGTCTTCATCTAAAATACCTACTCGGTACGCCACTTTATCCCCTCCTCATCCAGGTAATCAGCCAGGCCGTAAAAATACAGACTGCCATATGCATTCTTCTGCAATTTCTCCAATTATCGTATTGCCTGCTTTTTTCTAATTTTTCATTTTGACAAATCACGGCTGATAGGATTCGAACCAGACATGCCATGCCTGCACATACACAAAACCAAAAAAGCGTCTCCCGGATTTCTCGCCCAATACACGCACCCACAGCACACAACAACTTAATATCACCCGCGCCCAACGCATGGATAACGAACAGAACAAACAGACAGATAAACGGTACCACCATACCAATCAAACTATCTGCCACGCCATTGTATCCATATACAATGAGGCGAAATGTCATACCATATATATTTGTTGCAAAGCATAACCAATTGGGGATTTTATCCGTACGAAAATCAAAGATAACTGCAAGAAGTAACACAAAACTCAGTACATATTCCATCACTATGTACCTCCCTTGTGTACACCGAATCTACAACCATTTGTTCTCCAGTTTAAGACAAATACAATGAAATGTATGCAAAATGGCACACAAAAAGACAGAGTAGAACGCACACACTACTATCATTCTTTTTTCCCTTTTTCAATTCTAATCAAATAACCTGGAAAACAAATGATTGTCTTCGATAAAAAAGATAATAGCCCGTCCACACAGGAAATGTGTTTTTTGACTACAAATGAATTGTATCATATTCTATACATTTTGTAAAGAGTTTTTTAAAAAAGAATTCCGGCAACCTCTCCCCATAGTTGCCGGAATTCTTAATTACAATAATGTGATAAAAACACACACGGAAGCATTCCTAAAATATTCCCGCACATGGAATTCTTCCTTTTTCTCCCCTATTCAAGGTTCCCACGCCTTGAACAACTTCATCTTACCAAATATTTCCATTTTGACAAGTACCTTGGCACAGTTTGCATTATTTGTGGCATACTTTGCATGTTTCGACTATTTTTTCTTAAGTTTCATTGTTTTTTCGATGCCGGTCGATGCCTTCAACAACTTTTTGTATGCCTGGTATTTCGTACGAGGCAGATAGAATGTCGCATTCTTATTCATACCGGTAAATGCCTTACTTCCAATCTTGGTTAATTTCTTGGAGTTAACAACTACCTTCTTTAACTTCTTACATCCATAAAATGCCTTTGCACCAATCTTCTTTATCTTCGAAGATATAGTGACACTTGTCAGCTTCGAACATTGATAAAATGCACGATCCCCTATCGTTGTCACGTTACTACCCAATGTAACCTTGCTCAGATTGGAACATCCTTTGAAGGCTCCATTGGAAATCGTTGTGACATTACTTGGAATAATAACCTGTGTAACTTTCTTATCATTTATGAAGGCATTCGAAGAAATGGTTGTTACCTTATAGGTTACGCCCTGTATCGTAACCGTATTTGGAATGGTCACCTTGGCAGCAGATTTTTTTGGTTTCAAATAGGAAACCTGTGCTCCCTGTACCTTGCCATTGACCACCTTGCCCGGATTTGTAACTTTCACCTTACTCTTTGACTTCGTATCCTCCAAAGTAATTCCCGTTTTCACTGTTACCGGCTTATCTTCCGGCACTACACCGGTACCTGGTGTCGGAGCAGGAGTCACCCCCGGAATTGGACTTGTTCCCGGTGTTGGACTCACTCCCGAAACCGAACTTGGTTCCGGTGTTGGACTTACCCCCGGAACCGGACTTGTTCCCACAATATGGAACTCTTTCTCAATACTTCCTGCAAAGATTCCCGCTCCGGTAATCACCACTTTCGCCGTTCCGGCATCTGTATTGTTCTCATAACTTACCGTATAATCCGTTCCCTTTGTAAGCTTTGTTTCATTCATCGTCACGGTCGGTGTCGGCTGGCATGCCGCACCGGTGTAAGAATATTCGCTCTTATCTAAAGTGACCTCTGCATACGAAATATCTGCGGTTCCCGGTTCACCGATTCGTAAGATATAGGTTCTTGCAATCGAAGGATTGTACTTTGGATATATCTTCAACGTCGTAATACCTGCAGACAGAATTGGTAGCTTGACAATTCCACTTTGTCCACCCGTCGGTACCGATATGATATTCGGATCAGAGCTTTCAAATATGACGTCCTGATAGTCGCTGTCACCATCGATATCATGAATCCAGCACAACAATTGGGATCCTACCGGATTGGCATGTTTTATGTAAGACCAATAATAGCTGTCATCCGAAGCAGAATTCCTCCAATACAAATCCATGGTTGTTGGTGGCACAATCGTAATACTGTCCCCACATACAGAACACACACCGGTTGATTTTCCATCGCTGTCCGCTTCTCCATAGACATAATTATGTGGTTCTAACGGGAGTGTCTCAACCACCGTCTCCTCACATACGGTACAATAAGAGGTTTTCGTTCCCTGCGTCGTGCATGTCGAAGGTACCGTAACACTATCCTGTAATTTGTGATGACAATCAACCTCAATGGTCAGCGTCGTAAGCACAGTATCTCCGGTCTTCGCAGTGATGACAACACTGCCCTTCTTCAAGCCGGTCACCTCGCCATCTGCGCTAACCGTTGCAATCGTGCTGTCACTACTTGAATAAGTCACATCCTCTATCACCCACAGATTCAAAGTCTTCGAATCGACTACGAGCTTCGCCATCGGCGTCAGTGTCTGCGAATCCCCGATATAAATCTTGGATTTACCATCGAGAAAATAACTGTCTATATAGGAATCACTGACCTCAATATTCTGCATGATATCTGTATATGCAGGAAGATAGGCTGTGTTTTCTTTTCCGGAAGCGGATAAATCTACCGTTGTCATCTGCGAAGATACGGTATTCGGATATCCACTCACCGAATTATAAAATGCACCAACTCCGATATACTTATAGTTCGGATTGATGATGCTCATATAATGTCCGGTGTCGTTGGAATATACTTTTGTATCAATCCAATCTGCTTTTTCGTCGTACCATTGCTCAATACCAAGCATCATATCTTTGTTATAGTTGTATGCCAGATTCTCCGCGTAGCTTCTCACTCCATTGTAGGATACCGTCCAGATCGACTTCTCATTCAAACGACTGTGTCCGGAAGATAAAAGTGTTCTTGCCAGACCACCCTCCATAGCACGAATACGCGCCACCTGCTCCAGATCCTGTGACCATTTGAGTGGTACATAATCACTCAATGTCAGGTTCCGGGATGCGTCCCGGGGATCCGGCACTCCCTGCTCACAGGCTTCATACCGGATTTCATTGATCCGATCCAGTGCATCCTGTCCATCCGTATAATAGCTACCCTTGATTCCCAGCATCGTACATCCATCTGATGCACTTTCCACCTCTGTCGGCAAAGTTGTCATCGCATAAGCCGGCAGCTGCGGAAACAGCATCGCAAGACATACAAGAACAGCCATTATTCTCTTAAATAATACTTGTCTTTTGTGTTTCATCCCTTCTCCTCCCAGATTTTTTAGTAGTTTGCTGATCACGTATATGATTTGAATCTATTTCCTTTGTTTCATTATCCCTTCTCACTCATAAACATTAGTATATCGCATTCCAGAAAAATCTTCCATAAAAAAACACAAGTTTTCTGTCGAATCTTGCGCTTTTTACTTGACATTGATACAATATTTCCTAACAAAAGATTTTGATAAGAAATTAACCGGAGGTTCCTTTATGCAATATATTTTATATCTCGTTCCCGGCATATTCGCCACCTTCTTATTCGAAGTATTGAGCAAACAAAAGCTCTCTGTTTTTGCTTTTTTCAAGCATTGGGTAATTCAAATGTTTTTTTCAAATGTGATTTCGATTGGAATTTGTCACTATTTATTCCCACAGCAAAAGAATTTATCGGTACTGCTCAGTGACCCGGCATTTGTGCTCAAATACCTCTGCCTACTCATTGCAGTATCGGTTACACTTGGATTTGTCTCCTTTTTTCTTTCTAAAAAGGTACGAATTTACACAGAACAATAAGAAACAAAGGAATCTGTCATGAAAGAAAAACTACGCAATATAATTCAATATTTCTTCGGAAGCATCTTTCTTGCTGTCGCCTGCCTGATTCCAATTGCTGTCATCTATTGTTTTCGAACTTACGGACAATTGGAAATCGGATTCTTATTATTTATGGCAACGTCTCCATTGGAAGGTTCCAATATGGAACCTTTTATCAAGCTTATCATTTTAGCTGTCCTTGTCATCACCGGTGCTTGTGTATTTGGAATCATTCTGGCAAAGCGCTCCAATATACCGGGCAAACTGGTTATCCAATTTGGAAAGTGTCGTATCCGATTTGCTTTTTCCCTGTTTCATCGTTTTTATGCACTATGGATGGGCATATTGATGCTTTTATCTGCAGCGATTTGTGTCAAGGTGATGAAAATTGATGACTATATCCGTCATCAGCTTGAAACCACTACTTTTTTTGAAGATTATTACATAAATCCGGAAACTGTGACGCTGACCTTTCCTGAGGAAAAAAGAAATCTCATCTATATCGTTTTAGAATCGATGGAAATTACCTACGCAGACCCTGAGCATGGTGGAAATGAATATGCAAACTTTATTCCAAATCTTATAGCTTTACAAGAGGAAAACATAGGCTTTACCACACAAAAAGACAAGCTAAATGGTGCTATATGCACCAATGGCTCTGAATGGACCTTCGGTGCTTTGGTTGCCCAGACCTCCGGAATTCCGGTACTCCTTCCAAGCAGCAAAGCTGTAAATGACATGGGACAATTTGATGATTGCCTTCCGGGTGCTTATTCCATCGGACAGATTCTCGAAAACCAAGGCTATACACAAGAATTTTTTATCGGTTCCGATGCAACCTTCGGTGGAAGAAATAAGTACTTCAAACAACATGGAAATTACAAAATCCGTGATTACTATTATGCAAGAAAACATGAATGGATTCCACATGATTACTACGAATTCTGGGGGTATGAAGATTGCAAGCTCTATGAGTTTGCAAAAGAAGAAATTACTGCATTGGCTGCGGAAGATGCACCATTTAACTTCACAATGCTGACTGTAGACACTCACTTCTTTAACGGATACAAGTGCGAGCTTTGCGAGGACAAATTTGACAACCAATATGCAAATGTCATCGCCTGCGCAGACCGGCAGCTATATGATTTTATAAACTGGATGAAAGAGCAACCATTTTACGAAAACACAACCATCGTCATCTGCGGGGACCATCCAACCATGGATGATGCATATATGCAGTCGACCTGTGTATCTCCGGATTATCAACGGAAGGTGTACACCTGTGTGATTCACCCTGCGACTACATATCACGCGGAACAAGATCGTGTATTTACGACTATGGATCTTTTCCCTACCACGCTTGGAGCCATGGGCGTATCCATCGAAGGAAACCGACTGGGCTATGGTACCAATCTATTCTCAGATACCCCTACGCTGGTTGAAGAGCTGGGGCTCGAGAAACTGAATGAGGAGTTTTCGAAGAATTCGATTGCATACAAAGAGAAGGTCTTGCAAGGCAAGTAAAACTATGATAACTTGAACTATAAATATAGGATCAATGGAAAGGATAATAAAATGAAAGTTTTTGTAACAGGTGTCTGTGGACAACTTGGGTATGATGTGATACAGGAATTATTAAAACGAAATCATGAATGTTATGGCTCTGACTTACCGGCAAGTTGCGATACGTTGAACGATGTACCTTATACTTCTCTTGATATTACTGACGAAGTTACTGTTGATACCGTTCTCAGTGATATAAAGCCGGATGTCGTGGTGCACTGTGCTGCCTGGACCGCTGTGGATGCGGCAGAAGACGAAGAAAATCGGGCCAAGGTACGCGCAGTCAATGTAGATGGCACACAAAACATTGCCAATGCATGTAAGAAGCTTGATTGTAAGATGATTTACATCTCCACGGATTATGTGTTCCCCGGAAATGGACAAACTCCATGGGAGCCTGACTGCAAGGATTATGCGCCGCTTAATGTCTATGGGCAGACAAAGCTCGATGGCGAGCTGGCAGTTGCAAACACACTCGATAAATTTTTCATTGTAAGAATTGCATGGGTGTTTGGCAAGAATGGTAATAACTTTATCAAAACTATGGTCAGAGTCGGGAAGACACACGATACCGTCCGCGTCGTAAATGACCAGATTGGCACGCCGACCTACACCTATGACCTTGCAAGACTTTTGGTCGATATGGCTGAAAGCGAAAAATATGGCTACTATCACGCGACCAATGAAGGCGGCTATATCTCCTGGTATGATTTTACCAAGGAAATCTACAAGCAGGCAGGCATGGATGTGCAGGTTATCCCTGTAACCACAGAGGAATATGGTCTGAGCAAAGCAAAACGGCCATCAAACAGCCGTCTTGAAAAGAAGAAATTGGTTGAAAATGGATTCACTCCACTTCCTACCTGGCAGGATGCATTAAGTCGTTATCTGCAAGTTCTTGCAACACAATCCGAATAATAATAAATGTAACCAAAAAAGAGATTCCAAATTGGAATCTCTTTTTTGGTTATGCCAGTTCTCTCTCACACATAGAAAGCGCCGATGCAATGACTGCATCCATATCATAATACTTGTACTCACCCAAACGTCCACCAAATATGATCGATGTTTCCTGCTCTGCCAGCATTTTGTATTGCTGATACAGCGCTCCATTTTTCTCATCGTTGACCGGATAATAAGGCTCATCGCCCACCTTCCACTCTGAAGAATATTCTCTGGAAATTACCGTTTTGGGTATATCATTTCCATCATCATCCTTCCCAAACTCAAACCATTTGTGTTCGATGATTCTCGTCCAAGGTGTTTCGGCATCTGTGTAATTCACAGCTGCATTTCCCTGGAAGTTTGGATTATCTAATACTTCATTTTCAAATCTTACACTCCGATACTCTAATGCACCAAGCTTGTAATCAAAATAAGCATCAATCGGTCCGGTATAAACCACCTTTTTTGCAAGTGCATCATAGGATTCTTTTTCTGTCAGATAATTAACACCCAAACGCACTTCAATGCCATTCAGCATATGTTCTACCATCTTGGTGTATCCACCCATCGGAATCCCCTGATAAATCGCATTAAAATAGTTGTTGTCAAAAGTCAGTCTTACAGGTAATCGCTTGATGATAAATGCCGGAAGCTCCCTACATGGACGTCCCCACTGCTTCTCCGTATACCCTTTTACCAATTTCTCATAGATGTCCGTTCCCACAAGGCTGATTGCCTGCTCTTCCAGATTCTGAGGTTCTGTAATCCCTGCCTGCGCCTTTTGCTCCGCAATTTTTTTCTCTGCCTGCTGTGGTGTTACAACGCCCCACATCTTATTGAAGGTGTACATGTTAAACGGCAAACTGTAGAGCTCACCCTTATAATTTGCAACCGGAGAATTCGTAAAGCGGTTGAAGGTTGTGAATCTGGTAATATAATCCCATACTTTTTGATCATTCGTATGGAAAATATGTGCACCATATTTGTGCACATGAATCCCTTCAATATCTTCCGTATATACATTACCGGCAACGTGATTGCGCTTATCAATCACCAATACCTTTTTTCCCTTTTCCTTCGCCTGTTGGGCAAAAACCGTTCCATACAGTCCCGCACCGACGATTAAATAATCGTATTTCATTGTATTCCCTCTTATGTTCTTGTTTTATCAGATTCTCTATCTCGCCAGATATCGAAAGAATACAGACTGCTGCTTATCACCATAGAAATTTGGTTGTGTCAGCATATCCTCCACTTCAACTTCCTCTCTTTGCGCTGTTTTTCCAGTTTCCTTTGCCAGATTTGTTCGATATATAGATCGGTGTATTTCATGCACAGGTGTAATCGCTCCAATCATAAGTACAATACAAAGAACAACGATACCTATCCACTTTTTCTTTTCAAACCATGCATCCAACGCCGCAATACACATAAGCATCAAGACAAACAAAGCAGGGATGGATGCTCTCATGCAAAAATCCATATTTGATCCAATTTTTATCCATGGACACACAAATAAAATACCAATCAATAGATAGTAAAGAGGATTTTTCCTTTGCTGTGCAAACAATATTATTGCATAAATTCCAAATTCCAAGAAATAGAATAATGCGTACTTTGTTATCATGTCTCCCATGCTAACTGAAGTAGAATTCGAAACACTTCCGGCAATATTGCCTCCGGATGTATTCCCGATAAAATAAAGAAAAGAAATTCCTCCGATAATGACAACTCCTACAATATTGGATATCGAAAAAATCTCATAAAAATCTTCCTTTCTGAATTTAAAATCCCGAAACATGTAATATACAACAATCGGTAAAATTCCGACAAATGGAAATGCTGAATGAAGCAACAGACAGCCTACCAAAAACAAAATCCCACGTCTCTTGTTGGGAGTTACAACCAGATATATGGTTACAACCCATGCCGGAACCGCTTGATTGAACACCCAATATAGCTGTGTTGTATTGGATGAAAATTGCAACCCTTTTGACCACCATTCAATATGTTTGATTGGGGTCAATGCATCTCCATAGGTCTGAAGAAGCACTGCTCCGATATAGTCCAATCCACTGAACAAAATCAGTACCAATAATGGCCATAGTGAGATTTTCTTTCTCCATACACACAAGAGATAATATACAAAAAAAATACCTGCCACTGCCCAAATTGCCTGAAAGGTATAGCCAGCCCGAAAGCCAAACATCTTTCCTATCACGGCTGCCGGAAGCCAATAACCAATATAATAGATCAAACCACGGGAACCATCTGCCGATACCACCGGCCAATCGTATTCTACCAGCGCACGATAAATAGAAGTACGAATTCCGTGATCCTGGTTCTGATAGCTGAATCCTCCTACACCGGAAAAATATACCCAACCGATAATAATGAGAGCTGCAACAACAAGCTTCCACATATCTCTGGCTGAAAACGGCATATATTCCAGCTCATCCTGACGAACTGCGGCAACGAGACCGATACAGATAAAACTCGCACTCAGTACCGCCCAATACCATTTCAACCATCCTATAACAAAAATCAAAATAGGCAGAGCCATGTAAACATGCAACAGTGATGAAATTAGTAAATTTTTATTTCTTGATTTCATTTTCCCTATATATCAATTTGTCACGAATCAAATAATTATACATGAACACCAGACCTGTCGAAATCATCTTCGCTAACATATCCCAGATTCCCAGGCATCCATGAAGCAACCACATAAACAACATGTTCAGCAACAATCCTACGATACTTGCTCCATAAATCTTCAATATTTCCAGACCTATGTTGGTCTTTGGTGCATTGCGAAATGTAATCAACCGGCCAAACAACCAGTTGGAAAAGGTCGAAAACAAAATAGCTACCAGGGTTGCTACCAGATATTCCATCGAGCACAAACGCGTAAAAATCCGATACAACGTCCATTCTACAATCGTTGCCAACCCACCGACCAGCACGTAGGAAATAAATTTTTTCATTGTCTCTTTGTTCATGCTATCTTACTTTCCTTCATGATATTCTTCCTCGGTATTGACACTCCATACATTGGACTTGTCTGTCTTACCTGAAACAATATTTTTCACTGCCTCAAAACTTGTGCACATCGAATGATCGATGTTGTTATAACGATGCTGCCCATTTCGACCAACACAATATAAGTTATTGATTGAAGACAGATAGGTAACCAAAGTATCGATCTCATCATAGGTATCAAAGTAAGCAGGATATGCCTTTTTCACCTTCTCCATATGCGTATCCAATACTTCATCCGCACTGTCAATCAGTCCAATTTTAATCATTTCTTCTACGCCAAGCTTTGAGAACTCTTCTTCTGAAAGATTCCAAAAGTCATCTGTCTCATTGGTAAAATATTCCAGTCCCAGCCATACGGTGTGTTCCAAATCCTTTACCATATATGGCGACCAGTTATTATAAATCTGGAACCGTCCCATCTTCACGCGACGATCCTGCACATAGACCCAGCAATCCGGAACAATATTTCCGATGGTCTTTAACTTTGTCAAATTCTTGAGTTTGATTTTCGGCACCAACACGCCAAGTGTCATGTAATCACGGTAAGGAAGTCCCTCTGCGATTCTGGCACAATCTTCCGGCACATCATTCATGCCTGCAACCAAATCCTTAATCGGCATGGAAGAAATGACAATATCGCCATCCACCCGAACAAGTTGGCCATCCTGCTCATACGAAAGACCTTCCAGCTCGTTGTTCGCATTCTTGTGAAGCTTCACAACCTTCGCATTCTTGATAATCGTTCCGCCAAGCTGCTCCACTTTCGCTGCAGTTACCTCCCACAGCTGTCCCGGTCCAAGCTTTGGATATTTGAATTCTTCAATCAAAGAGGTCTCAACTTTACGATTCTTCCCTTTGAAAATCTTGCCAAAAGCATCCTTTAATACCGCGAGAATGGAAACACCTTTTACTCGCTGACTGCCCCATGATGCATCAATTTCTCTTGGATGTCTGCCCCAGAGATTCTCTGTATAATACTCGAAAAACATACTGTACAGCACACGTCCAAAACGGTTGATATAAAAATTCTCCAGATTATCCTCCGGCTTTTTGAAGATGGCTGCCTTGATGTAACTGCACCCAACCTTGATGGTCGTCCAGAGTCCCATATTTTTAAAGGTTTCCCATTTCAAAGAAATCGGATAATCATAGAACTTATCATCGAAGAAGATTCTCGATACACGATGACGTGAAAGCATCACCGTATCTTCATTTTTCGGGTTTGGTCCGCCCTTTGCCATCGTCACCTCACGTTGAAGCTTTTCATCATCAAAGGAAGGTGCGCCCTGCAATGGCATCATCTCTTCCCACCATGCGTTTACTTCCGGCACCTTGGAAAAAAACCGATGACCTCCCATGTCCATACGATTTCCCTTGTAATTAACAGTTTTGGAAATACCGCCAAAGGTATCCGTCTCCTCCAGCAATACAACCTCATAGTCTTTGTTTTGTTTTAATAACTCATATGCAGCAGTCAGGCCTGCCGGTCCACCACCGATAATCAACACTTTACTCATGAACGTTTATCCCTTCACTTTTCTTCCATCCCTGCTCATCGGAGAGCATCAGGAATATGGTAGGTATCCACAATACAATATTGAACAGAAAATACCGATAATCCGGTCCACTCAACAACAACATGGTACCAAAATTATATACAAACAGTGGTATGACATGCAAACATGCATATCTTCCCTTTGCTATCATAATGGCAGTAATCACTAACATTGTCAACATCATACATCCAATCGAGCCAAACAGAATCCTTCCAAATCCCGATGAAAAGAGTCCCACTATCACATCTGTGAGCTGTTTTGCATAACGGTTCGGTTTTGCATGCACGTTCCAATCATTGTCCTTGATGGTAATTTCCACCGGTTCATCTTTTCCATCTATCGCCCAGACCATATCCGTCAGCTTCGCGACTGCCTCCCAGGATTCCTTCGGTGCATACTTGAAACACTGGTACGTATAATGCAAAATCTCCCCATAGCTCATCTCATCGATGACAGAGGTATCAATATAATTGCTCCATTTTAACCGGTTGAAATCCCCTGGGGTATATTTCTTCTTAAAATTCTCTCTGGTCGCAATCTGATCCATGACTGCCAATGTCTCTTCCGGTAGTGCATCCGGATTTTTCTTCATGACATTGCACCATACATTTGCGGGAAGTCCCACAGTCTCAAGCGTTCTACGGTCAACAGCCTCCAAATCCATCCCCGCATACAAGAGTCGAACCAACACATATCCAACCACAAACACTGCCGGAATAACCAAACGCAACTTCCGGTTCTTGATTCCATAGAACATAATCAGAATCAGCAATGGTGCCACAAATAACACCGCATTGTGCCGCATATACATACAAAGTACAGCCATCAATGTAAGTGCAAAAATATTTTTCTTCTTCAAAAGCCATGCACCCTTGCTTCGTATAATCTGGATATAATATCCAAACAGTGGCATCGCAAAAATCATCTGTGCAATATCCTTCCATGGATAAACCAGATACGTCGCCAGATACGGATTGAACCAGATATATCCACAAAACAATGCCATCAAAAAACGATTACACTGATTCTGATATAATACTTTGACCAGATATCCAAATGCAAGACTAAACCACAAAATCTGCAAAAAGAGGATACATCCATATCCTCTTCCAAGCTTTACCGGCAATGTAAAAAACAAAAGGGTATGCAGCACAGGATGCCAATTACTGTAAGGACTCTCCCCCAGTGCCTGCGCATACTGACTTAGATTGTCCTGACTCATACCTCCCGGATACTGCCCTGCCAGATAACACTCAAAGATCAAAAAAGTGATACTAGACACGAGAATCCATATCCGGTAAGATCCATCCCGCTTTCCATCCTCGCAAATCTTCGGCAGATAGTTGCCTAATCTGTCAATGCAGACATAGGATATCAGACCACTCGCCAGGAACAAAAAGAATATTACGATACCATACAGTTCTACGTTTACGGAAATCGACTGCATGGTAAGAACAAACCAAACATATATCCACAATAGTACAATTGCAATTATTTTATTGACAGATATCTTTTTACTGTTCATATTTTTCTTCCAATGCTTCGATAGCTGCTCTGGCATGCTTTACAAACAACTTTTGAACGCCTGCCAATTCACCCAAACCCTTATTAATACAAACGACCTCATATCCGGAATTCTCGAATTTTGACTTCCATGATACCTTCTCATCGCTCGCCATTTTATAGTATGAATAATCGCCTGCTGTCATCGTCAGTGGCTCAAATACAACACGTTTATAGTCTCCCATCCGAACACGATATAATACATTTTTCAAAGAAGTCGTGTCATCTGTCATACCAACAAAGTAATGCTTCAATCCCTTTGCGTAAAATGCCTCCTGAAGCTTCTGATTTACCTTATTTGTCTCTTTTGTATTGCCATGTCCCATCAGGCAAATTGCAGTTTTGCCGTCATCATACTCTTTGGTTTCATTGCGAATTGCATTCACGACATCTTCATAATCGGTTGCAGATGAAAGCAACGGTTCTCCCACCGCAATGGTATCAAAATCATCGACATAGCTTGCTATTTCTTCGATTGCTGCGTCATGCTCCTCTCCGGCGAACAAATACACTGGCTGTACAACCAAATTTTTCACGCCATTTGCTTTTGCACGCTTCACAGCTGCTTCTATCGTATCAATCTTTTCTTCACTCTTTGCATTGATTTTGTCAACAATCGTTTCACAGGCAAACGCACGACGAACCTCATAGGTATCATCGATTTTTTCATCCAGACGGTCCTCTATGGCTGCAATGGATGCCAGTCTGGAATCATTATAGCTTGTTCCATAACTAAGCACTAAAAGCTCTGATTCTCCAATTCCATCCTCATTTCGAAAAGAATCCTTAATGCCTTTCCCTTTTGCATATTTTTCCGTATCACCATCACGTTTCTCACCAGCTTCTGCAATCTCGTCATCTTCCGAACCCAAAAGCTCTTCCGTTGTTACATCCACTGCTTCCTCCTCTGACTCCTCCGTATTCGGATCTAATTTACTATGATCCATCAGGCTGCAACCTGTGCAAAAAGCCATGGCCATACAGATACTGATTGTCATCAAAAAAACTCTTGTCTTCTTCATACTTCTATCCTTTCGCACAATGCTTCTAAATCAAAATAAATCCTATAATCGTCATCACCATACAGATTGTACAAACCGATTGAATGGAGCGAATGACTTTTGATAACAGTTTGCCCAAGACACAATTCAAAATCGCCAAAGAGAACACAATGCCCAAAAATACAACTAACAATTGTGTACGCTCCAAATCCGGAAACAATCGCGTCATATTCACAGATACATAGTAATGATTCAAATAAATCGACATACTAAAGGTTCCCAAGAGACTAAAGAATGAACTTGAAAACACCCTTTGCAACACACCATGTTCACTAAAACATACCGCAACTGATAACATTAGAAACGGAGCAATAATAAAATCATAAAAGTCAGCCTGACCATGCTTGAACGCATAGACAAACGTTAAAACAAATCCCGAGATTTCTGCGAAAAACAACCATAGCTTCTGTGACTTACTCTCAAACACCTCGCTCTGGTTCAAATATAAACTTATTTCATATGCAATACATCCAACGGAAATATCCGCATATCCACGCAATAATCCCTTATATACACTTCCCCACCAATCACCGGGATTATTGAGGCTTCCACTCTTCATATGCATATAACCATAAATAAATAATACTGTGAGTGGTGCAATCCACTTTGTAAACAGGGTTCTTTTCTTCAATAAAATCGGATAAATCAGCATGCTCACAAAAAATAATGCACTTAGATACCAGGCAACACCTGTTCCCCAATAGCCTGGGAATCCACACATCTGCAATCCCAGCATATCTGCAAATGAAAGCGCAAGATTACAGCCAATCATACCCCGCTCCACCTGACCGATACTATACACGACCAAAGATGCTAAAATCGCAAGAAACACATAAGGAAAGATATGCAGGATTTTTCCTCGTATCATCTGACAAGTTTCTGTTTCCCATCTATCTCCTTTACAATTTGCCGCTTTAAGCGCAAGAAGATATCCGGATACGATAAAGAAAAACTCTACTCCAATGTATCCACAAAGAAATAACCCCTGTGTCTCTGTACAATAAAAACAGCCTGTATGATACAATGCAATCACAATCGCAAAAATGAATTTTAACAAATCAATTGCACCATTGTGTGCGCTTCCCATCTTTTGTGTCTGCCCCATTTTTTGTCTCCAATCTTATTTCGCAACATACTTCCAGAAGAACGAATCAATGCTTCCGCTAAAGTTATACTCGCCGATGATTTCGGCTTCTTTCACACGAGTAATCTCATAATCCGTTCTTGTCTTTTCATAACTTCGCTTAATTTCATGAACAGAAGTAATGGAACCAATCAACATGATTCCGATTAATGCATACTTCTTCCAATTCTTCTTGCATACATCAATTGTCAATATACAGAACAGCATAATCAAAAACAATCCCGGAAGAGATGCCTTCATGCAAAAATCAGAAGACTTTCCAACTTTAATCAATGGAATAAAATACAGACAAATCTGTGTTAACATCAACAGTCTTTTACTGATGACAGATGTGTCCAACAGGGGGATAAATATACCAACCTCAATAAAATAAAAGCTTGTAATCATCACCCACACGTAAAATGGTGTCGGCCAGTAAATGTCTGTATTTCCCGGCAACAGAAGAATCAAAAATGCCATGGCAACAAGTAATCCTCCCACCGATAAAACTGCTTTTTTCCCAGAAACATACAGCTTAAATATGATCCACATACCGAGTAATGCTACCAAAAACAGGATGAACAGTTTTATAATAGATGACATCGAGATTCCCGACAAAACCTTGGAAGATGCCGCATTTCCAATATAATAGAAGAACATCACAACGACAATACAAAGTGCAACCGGAATATTTTGCACACTTGCCCAATTCTTCCACACATCTTTCAGCCAGTCACCAAGCTTTTTATAGCTCTCTTTCCACTGAGAACGTGTTGCCATAAAGAAGATTGCAAATGGAACCACTCCCACACAGGCAAAGATGGAAGCAAGCAAATTGACCGCAACCACATAAACCATGTTTTTTGGTTTTTCAAACAAGAAAATAAATGCACACATCACCCATGCCGGCACCGCATGATTAAATACCCAGAACAACTGTGTTGTCATTCCAAGATACTGGATATGTGCTGCCCATCGCTCTAAGTGTTCAGATGCCCATATTGTGATATTATTATTTGTAAGTAATAAATCGCCAAGATAATCTGCACCACTGAATAACATAAGAACAACTAACGGCCAAATCTCAATCTTCTTTCGCCAAGTACAAACCATAGCGTACATTAAGACGACACCTATCACTGCCCAAACAATCTGAAAACAGTATCCGGCCTCTGGTCCAAATGCCTTTCCAAACAAGGCAGCCGGAAGCCAAAAAGCGATATAGTAAATCATGCCTCGCTTCTCAATGAGATTACCAACCTTTACAGGTGAAATAACCGGCCAGTCATATTTCATAAGCATGTCAAAAATCGTGTTTCTCCAGAAATGATCATCATTTTGCCAAATCTGTGCACCGATACCGGACATCACTACCCACAAGGTAATCATAAGTCCTGCCACCAGCAACTTCCCCTTATTTTCTTCAAGCTGCTTATAGTTCCATGTTACAAGTTCCTTGAAATTATGCTGCTTTAAGCATAAGAACATGCCATAAAACATCAACAAAGTAACCGGAATTCCAATATATGGTTTGCACCATCCAATCAAAAACAGTGCAACCGGAAACAGCATATACAGATATACCGATATAATTAATACCTTACTACATTTTGCGTCACTATTTCCCATGCCACACCTCTCCTAGAATTCTTTTGCAACTTCCAAAGCACGTTCAATGGCTTGATCCATATTGTAATACTTAAAATCAGCCAAACGACCAGCCAGATACAGATTTGAAATCTTAGCCGCTTCCTGCATATACTGGTCATAAATCTTTGCACTTTCCTCTGTCAAGACAGGATAATATGGTTCTGCACCTTCCTCTGGCTGATATTTAAATGGATATTCTACGGCATACGTAGTTCCATCTACATCCTGAACCGGAAGCTTCTTGTATTCTGTGATACGTGTATATCCCGGAGCCTGTGGATAGGCAACAACCGGCATCTCCTGGAAGGAATCTATATCCTCATGTTTCCACTCAAAACGAAGAGAACGATAAGGAAGTCTGCCATGCTTTTCCTTGAACAATTCATCTACCGGACCGGTATAAATTACGATAGCTTCCTCTCCATCATAAAGAATCTTATCGCCAACAAACTCTGCCTTATCTAAAAATTCTACCCCTAATGCCAATTCAATATTCTCATGTCTTGTCATATTTTCGATAAACCTGGTATAGCCTTCTGTAGGCATACACTCATAGGTATCTGTAAAGTATTCTTCGTCATACGTTAATCGTATTGGCACACGTGCCAATACGCTCTTATCCACTTCGCTTGGGTCCATGCCCCACTGCTTTGCAGTATACAAACTATAATCCTTATCAAACAGGAACTGGGCATATTCACGAATATCTTCATTGGGGCAATCCAATAATTCGACTACCGTTGCTGACTTACGCTCTCCGAACAGCTCCTTAAAGCTATTCTTAATTTTGGTTGCCTTTTCTTCATCAAAAAACTGCTCAACCGTCTTCAAATTAAATGCGGTTGGTGTGCAGACATCGTCAATGACGGCTCCACATACCAATTTAAATGGCTTCCAATCTGAGAATTTGCACACATGTTTATACACTTCTTCTTTACTTGTATGGAAGATATGTGGTCCATATTTGTGCACAAGAATCCCATGTTCATCTACATAATCATACAAATTACCGGCTGTATGACTTCTACGCTCTAAGATTGTTACCTGATAACCCTTTTCAGCTAATTCTCTGGCAATTGTACATCCCACAATTCCAGCCCCAACAACAAATACTTTTTTCATATGTCTACATGTCCTCTTTCATCTTATTTATCACATCACGAATACCATCTTCAAAGTCAATCTTTGGTTCAAATCCAGTATCTCTGTAGATGGCTGTCAAATCCGTACAGGAACATGGCATCTTGTCAGAGTGATATGGTTTTTCTCCAATTCCCAAAGGAAGACTTGGGTCAATAATATCCCGAATTGTCTCAATATATTTATAAAGCGGCTGATTATCACCCTTACCCAAAGTATAAAAGACATTGTCTTTTCCTTTCTCTCCAAGCAGGTACAATCCATCTACTACATCATCGATGTGTACATAATCCCACAACTGTTCGAGCTTCGTAAGAGAAGGTTTCTCACCTCTCAACAGTTTATCAATGGTATAGAAGATTACATTGTTATCTCTACGATCCGAAGCATAAATGCCCGCGATTACCACATAGATAAATTCCATACCAAATTTTCTGGCATAAAGCTGAGATAGATACCGAATCGCAATCTTCACGGAGCCATATGCATTTGGTGGCGAAGGCAATGCATTCTCGTCGATTGGTTTTCCATAATAGATATACTCGTTGGTCGATCCCGGCATAATGAATTTTTTTGGTCGTAAATATGCTGCAAAACGAATCGTCTCCAAAGACATATCGATATTCGTTGTCTGACAGTCAAAATCATCACGGTCATTTGCATTTACGCCCTGCCATGCAAAATGATAAAATGCATCCACATCTCTTGGGAACTTATCGATTCTAGATGCCAACCCCTTAATCTCTGAATAGACACAATGCACATGTTCCATGCCATCAAGTCTGTGTGCATTGGGGCTTTGCGGATAGATTACAGCCCATACCTCTGTTCCCTCTTGCACGCATTTTTTTATAAAGTTATATCCTAAAAATCCATCTGCGCCTGTTACTACTACATTTTTCATGCCGCAACCTCTCCATCATCTTTCTTATTTTTTGTCAACAATCGTACAATCAAAACAATCTGACAGATAAACTGTGCCAGATATGCAATTGCCATTGTAACAATCGCTCCCATAATATCATACTTCTTTACCAAAAAACTGCAAGTAAATAAGCAAGTCAAAAGTGCGACTGTTGCAAAAACTAAAATCTCACGATTTCTGCGCATGGAAATCAAAATTGAATTTCCACACATACTAAACGCATAAATCACTGCTTCTATAATCAGTGGATATAAGTACCATACATAATCCACAATTTCTTTCGTAAACAAAATTGCCATAACCGGTTTTCCTAAAAGGAATACACCCAACATGCAAACGAGACCCAACCCAACGGTTCCCACAATGGATATCGCAAATCCTTTTAATAACTTACGGTATTTGCGTTCTAAAAACCATTGTCCGTAAAGTGTCATAAATGGTATCAGAATATTGGGTACAATCGCTGTAATTAACACCGTTGGTGTGGATACATTTCCATAATATCCAAGCAATTCCGAATCATAATAGCGATCCAAATATACACGTGGAAGCGATGTTACCACAATCGGGAACAAAGTGGTAAGCATGAGTGAAAAACAAGTGATTAAAAGATTTTTTACACCACCTTTACGCAGCTTGCCTTCCTCACTTTGTAATACCTTCTTGTATTGTACTCTGTCATATACAAAAGTAAATGCAATTGCCTCGACTACTAAAACACCTAAAGAAAAATTCAGATTTTTTGTAAAATGAAGCGTAATTGCAAACAGGATTACCATGAATACACTCTTCGCTGTCATAGAGATTGCAGCCAATTCTAACCGACCTTTTTTCTGTAACTCACCAAAATATGCATCAGACAATGCCTCAAACGAACGAAATGCCGTATAAAGAATAATCGCCCACAATTTCTCTCCTGTATATCCGCTAAAAGCAAGATATCCCAAGGCCATGGCCATACCAATCCCAACTGTAGTATATCGGGAACGAATATACTCAACAGCGCAAAACTCACCGGATGCATCCGATGCCTGATAAGATCTCATACCATACATCTGAATAAAATAAAAAATGTTGCCCACAGACATTGCAAGCGAAAATACTCCGGCCATTTCATAGCCGGATATCTTCGTTATGATAACAGTTAAAAACCACTGTGCAATCAAATAAATTACATTTGCAATTGTATTAAATAAAGCCTGTTTTTTATAGTCCATGTTATACGCTAAAATAATGAATCTTTGAAATCAAGTGGTATGCTAAAAGACCTAATTTCATCAAATGTGTCTTTTCAAGTAATACCGATACGGAAGCTATCATATTTGCATAGAAACGGTTTCCTCCCTTACGGAATATACTCGCTTTCTTGTTCTTTAAGTAACCAGGGAATGTCTTCTTCATTACTTCCCTTAATTTGTCATAACTCTTCCACTTATCCTTCAATGGAGCATCACGAAGGAACTGATAGATGTAACTATAATACAACTTTGTAGACTGATACATAATCCACAAGCGATCTTCTTCATTTTCTTCGTCATCATATACAGCCTTACAGAAAGACAAGAATTTCTCAAGAGAATACCGGTCTGTCCATATCTGCTGATAAATCTTCTTGTTTCTGGATGTGGAATCTGTGTGAACCAAATAGTTATAGCAAGGGCGATGCACATATGCGATATTTTTTGCAAACTGCGAAAATCTCAAAGTTTTTTCTGCATCAATCCACAGACAATCATGCACCTCTTTTACCTTTTCATGATAGATAGAGGTTCTAAAAAGATTCGCCTGCTGCATCCCGTATAACCACTTTTCCGGATTCTTAGCAATTGTCTGTTCCTGAATCACCTTTCCATTTTGATCTACGTCTCTAAATGCAGCAATTACTCGATCTGCATCCTTTGCCTTTGCTGCCTTAGCCAAGAGTTTCAAAGTATCATCATCCATCCAGTCATCTGCATCGTGGAACAAAATATACTTTCCCCTTGCAGCTGCACTACCCATATTGTCACCATGTGCCACACCAATGTTTTCAGGTATTGTCACAAGCTGATATGATAAATCCGGATGCTCTTCTACAAAATTTTCAAAAATTTCTACGGAATTGTCACTGCATCCATTGTCTACGAACACCAACTCAAAGTTTTTAAAGGTCTGCTTTGCAATTCCCTCCAAGGCCTTTGGAAGAAGATGCGCATAATTGTAACAAATTAATACGACCGAGATATATGGTTTTTCAATTAAATTACGACTTTGCTCCATTATGAATTTCCTTCCTCTTCCTCAAAATTTATACGTTCTTCTTCAATAACTAACGGTCGATTCATGACACGTGTGTTGATACTCATGATGTATTCTCCAATGAACCCAATAAAGAATATCTGAATCGCTCCCAGCATAAACATTCCGATCAAAATCGGAGCCATACCAGCCGCAAAATTATCCCAATATATCAACTTCAATACTAAGTAAATAAGTCCAATCAAGAAACTCACTGCCGCAATTCCTGCACCCAGAAATGTACACAATCGAAGACCAACCTTCGTATAGCTTGTGATACTCAACATCGCGGCATCATAAAGTCTTGCAAAATTATTGTGCGTCTTTCCGGCACGTCTTTCCGGTTGCTCATAAGGAATCTCCTTACGCTTATACCCAAGTTCTGCAACAATGCCTCGCAAAAATGGTGTTGGATCCTTCAAGTCACGAAGTACTTCCACAAAATCACGATCATATAAACCGGAACCCGTAAAATGTTCAATCTGTTCCACATCTGAAAACTTCTTAATCATTTTGTAGTACATACTACGCAACCAGTACATCACTTTATTTTCCTTGCTGCTAGTCTTAATACCAATTACAATCTTATATCCTTTTTCCCATTCCTCTAAATACTGTGGTATCAGCTCGATAGGGTCCTGGAAATCACATACCATCGATACAACACAATCACCGGTTGTCTGCAAAATCCCATGGTATGGGGAATTAAACTGCCCAAAATTTTTAGCATTAAAAATTGCACGAATATGTTTGTTGCCCTCACATATTTTACGAAGCAACGGTCTTGTCTGATCAGATGAATCATTGTCTATAAATAACAATTCATAATCATATTGCGTCAATTCCTTTTCAAAAAGGTTCACAATTGCCTCACTCATTGGGACAACATTTTCCTCCTCATTGTAACAAGGAATCAATACACTTACTTTCTTCTTTACCTGTTCCATAAGAATCTCCTAATTTATATTCTGATAATATTCACAAGTCCTTTTAATGCCTTCTTTAAAATCCATCTCCGGCTTAAATCCTGTATCTTCCTGCAACTGTGAAATATCCGCTACCAAATACATTACCTGCCCCGGATTGTAATCTCTTTCTCCAATACCTACTTCCAACTCTGGATTTACTACATCCCGAATATCCAGGATATAATCCTTCAACATTCTGCCCTGTCCGGAACCTACTGTATAGGTTCTTCCATGCACGCCCTTTAGTCCCATAAGATAAAACGCGTTTGCACAATCTCCGGCATAAATATAATCCCACATCTGCTCGCCTTTGGTAAATGCCATATGTTTGCCCTCGAGCATATGGATAATCGCAGACATCACCATTGTGTAACTATTATCGCCCGGACCATACGTGCTTAAGATTCTTCCCCAAACATGTCTCATCCCCAGCTGCTCGCACAACAGTTTACTGAGCTTACCTGCACTGTACTTCGCGATTCCATAAGCAGTTTCCGGATTCTTAGGCATTTCATCAGAAAGCTTCCCTTCACATCTTCCAAATTCAGCCTGTGAACCGGCACCAACAAATACTTCGCATCCCATTTCATGTGCAGCATTGACTGCATCTAAAGTATATTGTATATTTTTTTCCTGTGCACCAATATCATTTCTGGCTTCACCATATGTATTGGTCCATGCAAAATGAAACCATGCATCATGTGATTTTGAAACCTTCTGTGGTAGTTCTGACAAGGATGCGACATCACAAAACGCCAATGTCAAATTTTCACTTTCCGGAACATTGACTAACTTCTTTGAACCAGGTCGTACCACTGCAGTTACTTCCATTCCCTGTTCTAACAATATTCTTATTAAATTCGAGCCAATCATACTGGATGCACCAGTTACCACTGCACGTTTCATATTTTCCCTCTTTGTAAAATTATCTTTGTACTCTGCCACTGCCATCTCCGGTTGCAAGTTTCTCTACTTCGCTGACACTCACACGGTTAAAATCACCCTCAATCGAATGCTTGAGTGCGGACGCTGCAACCGCAAATTCAATCGCAGACTGATGATCCTTTTCGTGAATCAGACTGTAAATAAGCCCTGCTCCAAAACTGTCTCCACCACCAACACGGTCTACAATGTGTAACTGGTATTCCTTCGATACATAACAATTTGTTCCATCATACAACATCGCAGCCCATCCATTATCGCTGGCTGAATGGGAGGTTCGAAGCGTAATTGCAACCTTTGAAAACTGAAATCTGTCACGCAGTTCCCTCGCAACGCCCTCATAACCTTCCCGACTGATTTTTCCACCATAAATATCTGTATCTTTTGCTTCGATTCCAAATACATCTTTTGCATCTTCTTCATTTGCAATACAGACGTCTACATACTGACAAAGTCTTGTCATAGCCTCACGTGCCTGCTCCCGTGTCCAGAGCTTTCCTCTGTAATTCAAATCACAAGAAATCGTAATGCCACGTTCTTTGGCAGCTTTACATGCTTCCTCACAGATTTCCACCAATTCTGCTCCAAGCGCCGGTGTAATCCCAGTGAAATGAAACCATTTTGCACCGTCAAAGATCTTGTCCCAATCAAAATCTGTCCGTTTTGCCTCTGCAATCGCAGAACCTTTACGGTCATAGATGCACACACTGCCTCTTTGGCTTGCACCTTTTTCCAGATAATAGATTCCCAGACGTTCTCCGCCGTATACAATCTTACTTGTATCCACGCCAAAGGCACGGAGGGAAGCGACAGCTGCCTTACCGATTGCCTGGTCTGGAACCTTCGTCACATAAGCAACATCCTCACCGAACTGCGCAAGGGATACGGCTACATTTGCTTCACCGCCGCCAAAGGTTGCCTGCAATTGATCATTTTGAAAAAAACGATAATATCCATTTGGAGATAAACGCAACATGATCTCTCCGAACGTAACAACTGTACTCATTTTCTTTCCTCTTAGTCTTCTATATATTTCGATGGAGTAATAAAATGCATAGTCATCACTGCCTTCAATTTATCAAGCTCTTCCTTGATCAATGCATTTCTCTTTTCTAACTCATGAGAAAAATCATACTCCAACTGCTTATCATAGTAATTGTGGGTATTCTGCAGGGAATATCCATCCATGCCTGCCAGATAGACCTCCTTAATACCGATTGCCACCAAAAGCTTAAGCAACATCAAACCTGAGTTGTCAATAATATCAAACTTATCAGAAGCATAGCTTGCAAAATTCACAACATAATCGGTTGTATCACAATCCTTCATATTGGAGGTTGTGATGCATTTTGCATCGGTCTTGCCCATAATTTTGTTGTATCTACGCATATTACTGCTGAAAATATAGTCCGGTTTTACAACTTCATTATCAAAATTCAAGGCAATCACAACGGTATCTTCTGTCTGGCATTCTGCAACAACCGTATCCTGACAAGTAGTCAGGGTCTGACCCGGAGCTAAAATCACAATCTTTTTGCCTTCCAACTCCTGTCCAAGCTGTGCAAGGACTGCCTTGTCATCCACAAACGTTTCCTGGTACTCTCTGTAATACCGTTCTGCCTTTTCCTTCGAAAACAGTGCTTTATCCGGATCCGGGATCGCCTTGAGCAACTCACTAAAGGATTTTACGGTAAGTGTATCCTTCTCTCCAAGATAAATCGCATAATTCGGATGGCATCCAAAAGACGCGGAAAGATAAAGTGGTAAGGAATATCCCCAGAACTTATTTTTGTAGATATCATTTAGATATTCATCCATGATTTCAAGCATTGGCTCAATCTTATAATGCTTGTCATGATTCTCATTCATATATTCTGCGAAGAGCTCCAGGTTTAGATTTCCGGCGCCTCTTCCCATACCAAATACACAGGCATCGATAATCAGATCGCGATTTAAGTTCATCTCAACAAGTGCTTCCGCATTTCCCATTGCCTGCTGTAAGTTGTTATGTGCATGATATGCAAGCGCAATCCCTTCTGCCATATTGTTATCTGCAAGATATACCAAGCGCATAAACTGCTTTCTTTTGATCAGACCAAAGCTGTCTACAATCGCCATGGCATCTGGTTTTAATGTATTAAATTTTTTGATTCCCTCGATAAATTCCTCGTCACTGTAGGCATCTGTTCCGACAAAATTTACGGACAGAAAATATCCCATTTTCTGTACATGCTCACAGTAACTATATGCCAAATCAAGCTTATCCTTCTTGAAAATAACACGAATTCCATCGACAGAAGTTCCATCACATGGAACAATTCGCTCCATTGAAACCGGTGCACTCATATCCAACATGGCAACATATTTCATCTTCTTTGCCTTTGGTGCAATCATCTGTGCAAAAGATTCCATATCCGGAAATACAGCCCGGTTTGGATCGAATGTATCGCCCTTCATAAATCCGACTTCGTAGTATTCCACGCCGGTTTGTGCTATTTTCTTTCCAAAGCCCTTGATTGTCTCTGCTCCAAACTGCCAGTCATTGACATAACCGCCGTCACGAAGCGTACAATCCAGCAAATATACATTTCTCAAGTGAATATCCTCCTAATCCAATCAGACTTCCTCCACCATAGGAACAAGCATAATCTTCTCAAGTTCTTCTCTTGGCAAAAATGGCGCCAGATCTTCAAGTGGTGGACTTACCAGAGTTCCATCTTCCAATCTCTTGGTACTACTCTTAGGTTCCCACACCTGGTCTGTATCTGTAAAGATTTCACAAAATACCGGACCATCCATCGCAAGTACCTCATCCACAACCTTCTTCATCTCCTCATTGCTATGTGCACAGTAATATGGGAACTCAAAAGCCTCTGCAATCTTTCGAAACTCCGGGAAGGAAAGGTCTCCGGATTCCGGACCAATTCCAATCTTGCAATGATCGTGAAACAGATTATTCTGTGTCAAACGAATGGAATGATATCCATTGTTGTTAATTAAAAACAGTTTTATTGGTAAACGATTTGTGATGATTGTCTGCAATTCCTGCAGATTCATCATGATGCTTCCATCTCCTTCGAGGCAAATCGTCTGTCTTCTATTTCCTGCGATACAGGTTCCGATTGCCGCCGGAAGTCCATATCCCATACTTGCAATCGCACTGTTATTTGTCATACGACTGCCCTTTTGTATCACATAAGCCTGGTTTCCTACGACGCAGCAGGCTCCATTTGATACAGCTGTCAAACTATTTTCCGGCAAACGGCTACTCATATATCTCATAAACGCATAGACATTGGCAGTACTTCCATTTTCCTCCCACTGTCTGTCTACAACTGCCGGATAATCCTTCTTCCAGTTCTGACAGATTGTAAGCCAATCCTGCCTTTCAAAAACAGTCTCTCCGTCTGCAATCTGCGCATCCATCTGTGTCAGAAAATCCTTTGCGTCTGCCCAAACCGGCATCTCCACATGAATGGTAGGCTTTTTCAGCTCTGCCGGGTCAACATCTACCATGATGACCTCAGCTTCTCTCGCCCATGTCTTCCAGTTGTAACCAACCTGACGGATGGAAATTCTGGTTCCGATTGCCAATATCAAATCGGCATTCTGAATCGCCCAGTTTCCCGGTCGGTCTCCCATATTTCCTGCACGACCCGTATACAGTGGATGCTCATCCTCAATCAAATCGACTGCATTCCAGTATGTCACAACCGGAATATTCAATTTTTCCATTACCTTGCGGAACTTTTCATAACCACCGGATAAACGAATACCATATCCGGCATGGAAAACCGGACGCTTTGCATTCTTGATTTTTTCCAAAATGGTATCGATAATCTCCTTGGTTACCGCAGGCGGAAGCTGTTTATCATCCTCTGTTGGATCATATCCAACCAAATCATCGGTTTCAATATATCCACCCTGAAAATTTACCGGAATGTCAATCCACACCGGACCCGGACGACCGGTTGTTGCCAAATGCCAAGCTTTTTCAAGCGCATATCTTATCTGCATCGGATCCTCGATCATCGTAGCATATTTCGTCATAGGTTCTACAGACTTTACGATATCATATTCCTGATCACCCATGGCACGAAGTGGTGTTTCTGTATATGCAAGCGCGTATCTGGCTGTGGTATCATAACGAACCTGTCCACTGATAATAAACATTGGAATGGAATCCAGCCATCCACAGGCCACACCTGTAATTGCATTCGTTCCACCCGGTCCGGTAGTGACACAGACTGCCGCAATCTTATTGTCAATTCTTGCATATGCCTCTGCTGCAATCGCACAAGCCTGCTCATGGTGATTGTAGGTCACCTTCAAGCCTTCCTTGTGACCAAGTGCATCATTTAAGTGCATGGCTCCACCACCCACAACGCTAAAACAATCCGTCACGCCATGGTCTACCAAAAAATCTGCTACATAATCTGCTAATCTCTGTTTCATGACCTTCCTCCAAGTGCATATAATTACTGATTGACTGCTTCCTTGATGGTCTTTGCCATATAATCAATCATCTCATCTGTCATACCCGGATATACACCTACCCAGAATGTATCATTCATAATGCGGTCTGTGTTGTCCAAACCACCTACAATACGATATCCCTTTCCGGCTGCACGCATCTGATCAAAACAAGGATGCTTTGTCAGATTACCTGCAAACAACATACGGGTCTGTACACCATGTTCCTCAATGTATGGTACCACCTTCTTACGGTCCACACTTTCTCTACAGGTAATGAGAAATCCAAACCAGCTTGGAATCGAATTCTCACATGGTTCCGGAAGAATCAGCTTATCTTCCACTTCCTTAAGTGCTGCCTTTAAACGATCAAAATTCGCACGTCTCTTTTCTACAAATCCCGGGAACTTTACAATCTGTGCACAACCGATTGCCGCCTGCATATCTGTTGCCTTGAGATTGTAACCAAAATGAGAATAAACATATTTGTGATCATATCCAAGAGGCAATTCACCATACTGTCCATCAAAACGATGTCCACACAGATTGTCCTGTCCGGAAGCACAGACACAATCACGTCCCCAGTCGCGGAACGAACGAATGCACTTATTTAACAATGGATTGTTTGTATATACAGCTCCTCCTTCTCCCATCGTCATGTGATGAGGTGGGTAGAAACTTGAAGTTCCGATATCGCCGATGGTTCCTGTGAATTTTTCTTCTCCATCCATGATATATTTACTTCCAAGTGCATCACAGTTATCCTCAATCAACCACAGATTGTGTGCATCACAGAAGGAGCGAACTGCCTTTAAATCAAACGGATTGCCAAGGGTATGTGCGATCATGACAACCTTTGTCTTGTCAGAAAGCGCATCCTCTAACTTTGTCACATCAATATTGTACTGAGGAATGGTAACATCTACAAATACAGGCACAACCCCATACTGGATTGCAGGCGTAACGGTTGTAGGAAATCCAGCCGCAACGGTAATCATCTCATCCCCGGGAAGTACCTGACGATCACCCAAAAGTGGAGAAGTCAGTGCCATAAATGCATTGAGATTTGCAGAAGAGCCGGAATTTACCAACGAACAATATTTGACACCCAGATACTCCGCAAACTTCTTTTCAAACTCTACAGTATAGCGTCCGGAAGTCAACCAGAATTCCAACGCAGAATCCACCAGATTGCACATCTCAGCACTGTCATATACACGGGAAGCATATGGGATTCTGTCTCCTTCTTTGTATGTCTTTGTATTGTGGAATGTTTTACAATATTCATCCACCATATTTAAGATTTGCTCTTTTGCCTGCTGTTCACTTATATTTTCAAACATGATTTATTCCTCCGTCGAATAATTTAAGAATTCTTTGATCTGCGCATCCATACATTGTGGAATATCCCCACCAGCCAGATAAATCTTTGACCACTCTACCGTCTTTTCAATGGCTTCCTGTACATGCCATCTTGGTTTCCAGCCAAACACACGCTTAATCTTTGAGCAATCCAGTTTCAGGAAATTTGCTTCATGAGGACCACCATCATACTGATTGATCCATTTTAAGCCATCCTTCCACGCATCACAGAACAAATCGACTAATTCACCGGTTGTCACACAATCGCACTCATCCGGACCTACATTATAAAATCCGGCGAAACTCTTATCTTCATATTGTTTTTGAGCAATTGTAAGATACACCGACAATGGCTCCAACACATGCTGATATGGTCTTGTAGAATGTGGATTACGCACAATAATATCCTTTCCGGCCTGGGCAGCACGCACACAATCCGGAATGATACGGTCATTCGCAAAATCACCACCACCGATGACATTTCCGGCACGAGCCGTTGATACTGCAACTTCCATATTCTGGTAGAAGGAATTGATATAACTGTGTGTCACAAGTTCGGAACAGGATTTACTGTTGGAATATGGGTCATACCCATCGAGTGGTTCATGTTCGCGGTATC
Organism: Wujia sp.; assembly: GCA_051879955.1. Classification (GTDB taxonomy): domain Bacteria; phylum Bacillota; class Clostridia; order Lachnospirales; family Lachnospiraceae; genus Coprococcus_C. The sequence continues at coordinate 10,374 of JBJENA010000030.1, read as the reverse complement.
CCCACTCCCATTCCTTATTCTCATAAACCTTATCTGTTGTAACATTCAGGAAAGATTTGACACAAGGATTCTTGCGTACACATTCACAGATATTGACAGTACCCATGACATTCGTCTCATAGGTGTACACCGGATCCTTGTAGGAATCACGTACAATTGGCTGTGCAGCCAAATGTAATACGATTTCAGGCTGTACCTCCTCAAACACCTTTGAAAGATGTGCAAGGTCACGAATATCTCCAATGATAGAATTCATCTTTGATTCTACATCACACATAGAAAACAGATTTGGGTTCGTTGGAGCTTCCTGTGAATATCCCGTTACCTGTGCTCCTGCCTGTACTAACATACGGCAAAGCCAGGATCCCTTAAACCCGGTATGACCGGTTACTAATACTTTTTTATTCTTATAAAAATCTAACATCTTACTTCTCCCATGCCATCCAAGGCGCTTCATTCTTTGCAATCAAATCATCGAGCATTTCCATCTCGCGCTTTGTATCCATACACTGCCAAAAGCCATTGTACTTATATGCACAAAGCTGGCCTTCTTCTGCAAGCCTGCGAAGTGGCTCCTTTTCAAATACCGTGCTGTCTCCCTCTAAGTAGTCAAACACCTGAGGGTTGAGTACCATGTATCCTCCATTGATTCTGGAGCTGTCTGATCTGGACTTCTCACGGAAACTCAAAATTTCGTTATTTTCTTTGTTAATATCCAACACACCAAACCGCTCATCCACACGAATCGCTGTCAAAGTGGCGATCTTGCCATGTGACTTATGGAATTCTACGAGTTCCTGCATATTGATATCACATACACCATCTCCATATGTTAACAAGAATGGTTCATCCCCTACATATGGTCGAATTCTCTTAATACGGCCTCCCGTCATGGTATCAAGACCTGTATCAACGATAGTTACCTTCCAAGGCTCTGCCACATTGTTGTGAACAGTCATGCGTCCACCATCCGAGAAATCATAAGTAATGTCACTATTGTGAAGATAATAATTTGCGAACCACTCCTTAATAACATGTTGCTTGTATCCTGCACAGATAATAAATTCATTGAATCCATAGTGAGAATACTCTTTCATTACATGCCACAAAATTGGTTTTCCACCAATTTCAATCATTGGCTTTGGTTTCAAATGACTTTCTTCGCTAATTCTTGTTCCGTAACCACCTGCTAATAATACTACTTTCATATTGTCCTCCGTACACTGGCCTTAGCCGATTGCATTTTACTTATTTTTATAAATGTGTCTCTATTTCTACAAAAAGAGACAAAATATCACCTTTCATTATGCCATATATCCCTCATTTATACAAGCAGATTTCTTCTTCCAAATCCTTCATGATGATTTGGAAAACCACACCATTTATGCATTGACAACCACCGTTCCGAGAATCGTCACATCATAACGGTTTGCAAGTTCGATTTCCTTCTCCATATCCTTGTATAAGCTCTCTCCAATTGACTCCACAAAGATAACAGCGCTGCTTTCTGCCATTGTTTCCAAGGATTGAGGGTCGTACAAAATGGATGTTCCCGAAGCCACCTTGATTCCCGCTTTTTTCACCTTTTGTACCAAAAGCTCCATCACACGTGTTGTCTCTTCATCATTGCTTGCACCTGTGAAATATACAGATTCGAGGTTCTGTTTATTTGCACAGATACGGATACCCGCACAAATCATATTGGCACGCTCTTCTTCGCTAAACTTCGGACCTTTCCCATAAAAAGCATTGTATATGGCTGCATCGATAAAACGAAACCATTTTTTGCTCTTCTTGTCGCTTTGCAACACACCCAACAGATTCTGTTCAAACGTAATCTCTACATCTTCCTTCACACGAAGTGCCTTTGTCTTAAGATAACCCAGACACAGGAAACAACATGGAAGAATGATTCCAAGCAAAATACCGATGATAATAAACTTTGGATACACATATCCAATCTCAATATCTGAAGTATCCTTCTTCTGCACATCGGTGCTGTCTTTCTTTGCTTCAAGGCCACGCTCGATATCGGCATAGTTGACCAATGCATTCACATACGTCTTTTGCTCGTCTGTCAAAGATTTGAGCATATTGTCATACGTTGTCTTTAAGGTTGACAACTGTGAAATCACTGTTCTTTGAACAATCTGGATATCCGAATCTACGCGTTCCGAATACGAAGCAGTTGTCTTATTGACATCAAAATCTCCATAGACCTTTTGTACCTGCAAAGCTGCCGCAAGCACCTGTTCTTCTACCAATGTGGCTATCGCTTCGCACTGCTGTTTTGTCTTTGCAACAATCTTTACCTCGAGCAGCTTCACATCAAGCTTTTCTGCATTTAACGCATTTACGTAGTTTTCTACTGATACCAGTTCACTCACATAGGACGCATCCAGGTCTTCTCCAAGCACCTCCTGAACCTTCTGATAAAACGTTTCATCTTTCAGCGAGGTCGCAAGGGAAGCAATGATTTCTTCTACCGGATCATAGTAAGACATGATTGGATAGGTTGCCTCATAATGGGTATCCACAGAGAAATCTATATAGATTGTCGGCACATGCTCTGCATCAAGACCCATAATATAGGAATTGTTCTGATAATCCAGATATTCCTCATAAGTTGTAAGATATGTCTGATATGCACCTGCCACATTTTCTGCTTCTGTCGCATGACTGTCTGAAAGTGCTGCTTTTGCCCTTTTCACTTCTCGTTTCGCACTTTTTAACGCCTCTTCGTTGTGTTTTTCCGCTGTAATGCTTTGTTGCTCTTTGTATGCTTTGAGATATCCAAATCCATTCATTGCAACAGCAAACAAAATTACAAATACAATGAGAAGACGCCATCTTTTTAGCATATGATATAGCATGTCTTTGATACTGATTTCCATCTCTTTCATTTCCTCTATGCCTCCTTACCTTTTTTCTTTTTATTCTTCAAAACCGGCCCTAGTACGGTCAGTAATTGCTTTCGTTTCCAATATACCAATGCGACAAGCACTACCAAAATCAGGTATCTCGCCCAAACGAAATGGTACAGATTCATCATCAGGATTCCGCTAATGATAAACACGGCAGAAATACCCAGAATAATACGCATATCATAGACATGCACATTGTCGAGATTTTTCTTGCAAACATGCCGCATAAAGATGTAATGCACGCCTGAATACACCATATAACAAATCAAAGTTGTATAAGCTGCCGCAATATATCCAAACTGCTGAATGAATATGTAATTAAGCAGCAAATTAAGCCCTGCACCTATCACCGATGCAATCATCATATAGGTTGTCTTGGCTTCGTATAATTCAAAGTCTGCATACAGACAGTACATAAACAGAAAATAACATCCCATTGCCACAGGCGGAATCACGTAGATTGCCTCATAATATTCCGGTGGCGCAAAGATTTGTACCAGCTCCGGAGCGATACATATGAGCATAAAATTCGCCAAAGCAACAACACCGAGCACTACATAGGATACCGATGCAATCTCCTTGAATTGTTTCTCCTTTATTTTTTTATATATCCATGGATTTAATGTGTTTTGAATCGAGGTGTTCACCATCGTCATAATCATGGATATGTTATAGGCAAGACTATAAACTCCGGCATCTGCATTTCCACACATTTGCTTAATCATGATACGGTCGGAGTGATTAAGAATCGTCTGTGACAAAAAATGTGGAATCAAAGGAAGGTTATATCCCAGCGCATACTTCCAATACTGCTTGTCATACCAAATCTTTGAGCCTTTTCGGATGCTGAAATACAAGCCTGCATAGCACAAAAGCTCCACCAATGCCAGACTCGCGATTCTTGCCTGTACTCTGTGATCCGGGAACATCAAAATACCAGCCACACCAAAGACTGGCTTCAATACTGAAATCAACAACGTAAGCTTTACAAGTGGCACATAATCAAAGTCCACCCGTTTCATAACCGACCAGAAGTTAAATGCAATCGTCGCAATCATCATCACGAACATGCACAGCATCTCAAAGGTCGATAGACCAAGCAGATGATTCCAGAAATTATGGAATACCCCATAAACGACAAGTGCACCAAACCACCATGTCGTTGCAAGCGCAAGCAAAGAAGAAGCAAATTTTGCTCTGTTTTCCTCGAATTTTACACAGCCTTGCATAAACACACCAAAGCCCAGCTTCAAGGTTGCAAATACTGTGATAATTTCCAACCATGACATAAACGCACTGTAATCACCATATTCACTTTTGGATAACAATCTGGTAAAGATTGGGGTTGTCAGTGTAGAAATTCCTCTTTGCAGGAAGCTACAGACAAAAAACCACATCGATGCGCGTACCGTTACCGGCAACTGCTGATATTTCTTTTTTATGTTCATACTCTATCTCCGAAACAACTTTCTATAAACTCTTCTTGGAAGAGAAGGTTTCTGATTCACAAGCTTTTCAAAAGCAGCAGGATTATCCTTATAAATTCTTCCTGCCTGAATCTTTGCGAGACGATTTTCGTATTCTGTCTTAAAGGCGTTTGTCTTATCCGGTTTTACCTGTTTGCAAAGTGTCACTCCCGTGCTTCGTTCAAACAAACGCAGATATCCAAGATTCTTCTTTCGAACATGCAGCTTCATCGCTGCAATGGCACTGTCTTTTTCTACAGGTGACAAAACAAGCTTGTCTGTCTGCAATACCGTTTTTCCTAATTCGGTATATACAAAAATCACATTGCTTCCCTTCTCATCCGAAGTGCCCAGATAATTATCGCCAAAGACAACATCTGCATAACGATTGAGTTTATCCAGACAATACAGACAGCGCTCAGGCTGGAAATACTCCTTCACACGGATACGGGTCTTAGCCGGATAGTAATGCATCGCTCCATCCACCTTGATGCCCACATTTCCGGGCCATCCGCTTTGTTCCTTGGTTCTGAAATACAATTCTTCCATCTGCCCCTTGGCAAGATTTGCAAAGTAATCCTGCACCCGGTTTGTCATCGTCTTATCACAGACAAGTCCTACAAAGAGATAATTCTCGCGATGCAGACGATATTGCGCAATGGCATTCAAAATACCGGTTATTGCACAACCTACAGCCACGATAATGATCTTCTCGTCCGGATGCTCACGCATATAGGCTACGGTTTTCTCATGTGAGATGGTCACATAACGCGAAAGCGGAGTCTTGCTCCAATCGTCCTCCGATGTGAGTCGATTTGCCGTTACCGGATTCTCATAGGAATACGTATCCACAACAAATGCACTCTCATACTGTTTCGTATCAAGCAATTCTCTCACGAGGGTTGTCACACATCCACCGGACACGCTTTTTGCGCGTATCTTTTCGTCCTTCGCATAGCCTGTATAGCATGCCTGAATATCTCCGACCAACAAGTCGTTATTCCATGGATTTTTTGTCTTTTTCGCCATATCTTCAAAATCGATACAATTTCCGGGACAGACCTTGGAGCAGATTCCGCAGTTGGTACATCTTGATTGATCAACCTCCGGCAGACACTGTCCACTTTCGGAAATTCCCATCGTAATACAGGATGTTGGACATACACCTGCACAAACACCACAGGAACAGCAAAGCTGATGGGCAACGGTTGTTTCTTCAACATCCTTTCGTTCCTGCTCTTTTTTACCACCTAAAATATCATAACAATCCTGTGAAGAAATCTTCTCCATCTCTTTTGCAATTGTCTCTGCATAGCTTTCATGTTCCTCACAAAGCTTTGTCACAGCTGCTTCGATGCGTGCCATGTCCATATCCTTTCGCACATCAAACACAAAATCCTGCATATCAAACTTCTGCAAGAGCTCCAGGTATTTAATCGCCCAACCAAGCGCGACACATGGAACATGTTTTTTCAGTGCATGGACAATGGCATGATAGCGGGACGCAATCGCAAACTCGAAGTTTTCAATCAATGCACTATAAGAAAGACAATCCAAATCCTCTTCAATGAGGATTACCTGCCTATCCTCATCAAACATCTCTTTTATCCACTGACAGGCAACCAAATCTTCCCCGGCATGACGAAATACGTAGACCGTCTTGCCTTTCTTTCGAAGAAGTGTAATCAATGCCTTATATAGATTTAACAACTCACACTTCGAGCCATGCTCAAAGCTTCGAAGATTCGGAATAACTGCCACACTATTTTTTTCAATCTCAACAACCGGTTTTACAACCGGTGGCTCTACAAAGAGATTTGCAAGGTCGATGCCCGCGTTTTGCAGCACCAAGTCCGGTGCAAGCTCTACATTTTCGAGACCATAACGTTCCTGCAATTGTTTTAATCCATCCTCTTCTCTCGCATATACCACCTTGCAATACGAAAGAAGCTCTTTAATATCCTTGTCCATCACCGCCTGATTGTTCTTGTAATCAAACGGTCCAAATGACTGTGGCATGAGATACATAGGAATCTCATATTTCTTTGCCTGTCGGATAAATTCCAAAAACTTAAAATTAATCTTTTCTGTCCAATCGGAAGACAGATTGAACCCACTGACATCCACAATGGCATCAAGCTTTGGGAAAACCTTTTCAAGCTGGACGATTTGTTTCAGATTTCCACCTTTTTTCAGTGCTTTCTTGGCACAGCCCTTTGCCATAGCCTCCAGCTTTTTGCCTCCTCCATGCATATAATACAAGGAATCAAAATTGTAATAGACCGGAGTCACTTTGTAATTCGGGTCTACCGGCTTATTCGTTGGATAATAAATCATACATCCCGGAAACCGCTTGCGCAGCTCATCTACCGTGATGTAGAGCATAGACTGTCCTCCCTTATTTCGAAAATCCGCTCCTGTGATTAAAAATCTTTTCATTCTGTCGATTCCTCCCTCTGCATTAGTGCCGCCTGTAACATAAAAATCGGAATCATGTTAAACTCACTGTAGCTTTTGGATGCAATACTTGAAACGAGCAAAAATGCGGTCGCACACAAGCTCGCAAAATAAAAATACTGATTCCCCTCCACGCCCTTTATCATGCGCTTATAGAGATGATATAAAATAAATCCAACAATTATGACACCGATCATTCCAAACTGTCCCATAATCATCGGCCAATAGTTGTCATTCAAAAAGTTCGTATGGGTACGTCCCATACCGTAAATTTCATTAAATCCGTATTTGTAATAAAGCGGTGAATAATATTTGGATGCGATATCGGACCCATAGGTTCCAAATCCCGCTCCAATTGGGAAATATGTTTTCATGGTACGAATTCCACCCATCAAAAGTTGTCCTCTCGCCTGAGTCTCATTGGTAAAATAAAACAGAAGTTGCTGCCATCCCAAAATCAGTCCGATACATCCAAGCGGAACGATATTGATAATCGAAATCTTCTTTTTGCTCCTGCCGCGAAGATAAAAATACCAAATCGCAAATATGATATAACATGCGACAAATGCCACCGCGCGTGAGCGGATGGTGGTCAGCCAGATTCCAAGTGCAAGCAATATAAAAAAGCGTTTTCTAAAATTGTTCTCATAATACAAATCCGCGGAAAGCAGTGGAATAATATAATAAAACAGCTTACTGAAATTTCCGGGATTGTTAAATAGGAATTGATAGGTTGGAATCCCATATCTTGGTTTGCTAAAAAAACCAAGACTGCGAACACCGAGCCCTGCAATATACCCTACTGCCATCACAAGCAACAGCACCCGCACAATCTTCGCGGACAAAATAATCGTTTCATCCCAATCCTCCTTCGTCATCTTTCGTCCCAATGCCCAATAATAGGTCAAAAAGATTTTGAAAATGGAGAGTACATCAATCATAATTGCAAACGGTTTGTTAATCAGCTTTGCATAGATATTTCCGGCAAAACCAATGGCGCACAATATAACCATCAAAATTAACACTTTGACATCTTCCTGCCTATAGACTCTGTCATGCTTGCAGATACGCCAGATAATCTCTCCCAAGACAAAAAGTACAAACACTTCATCCACATAGCCAAGCGGTGAAATCACCTGTATGAACACTTTTTGAAATGAGAAAAACAAAAATAGAAAGACTGTCAAAAGTGCCTTTAGATTTACTCTGTGAAATTCTGATCTCAAATAAACCTTCAATTTCGTTCCTCTGATTCTTATCTTTAATAGTGATTGTTCACTACATGCTTCAACAATCCCAGATACATCCGCAATGTGTATCGCTTATAAGCTTTTGCCTTTTTTAGACAATCCTTCGCTACCTTAAAATCGCGATCATCTATGGCAACGATGCACATTTGATGCCAATTGTTTCGATATATTTCACATTGCTGTTCATTGGAATATCGCTTGATATCCCCTTCGAATGTTTTTAAAAAATGCTCCTGAACGGCCAGATATTTCTTGGCACTCGGACGGTTTGGATGCCCACTTTCATATTTCGTAATCAATACGTCTTCAATCACAAGCATCCGAAAATTACGCAGAACCCGAATCATAAACTCTGTATCCTGATGGCGAAGAAAAGATGTATCAAACAAACCAGTCTCCTTCATCGCTTTTCTGGTAAACATCGGATTCGAACCACTTCCCATACTCGAACGCAAACGTAACATGTCATATTGCGCCTGTTCTCCACCTTTCGGTATGCTGACTTTGAGCTGTTGCCTGCTATCCTCATCCAGTGCCTGCACACCACAGCATACCACTCCATATTCCGGATGTTCCATCAATGCCTGCACCTGCTTTTCAATCTTTTCCGGTGCCAACACATCATCATCATCCAAAAATGTAATGTAGTCACCGATTGATACCTGAATACCGGTATTTCTCGCCGCAGACCCTTTTTTATTTTTTTCATGTTGCAGATAGGTCACACGATTGTTGCCTTCATATCTTTTCATCAATGTTTCTGTCGCTTTCCGATACTCTGTATCCGGATCATTGTCATCCACCACAATAATCTCGATATCCTTATATGTCTGCTGTAAGCAGCTGTCGATGGCTCTTGCCAAAGTGTCACAACGACTATAAGTTGGAATAATAATACTAACCATCATCATTCTCCTACTTTTTTAATTTCTTCTTAATTGTACGCATAAATCCAATCAATCCTGTTTTATGGAAAAATCCCTTTGTTGCTTCTATCATGTGATCCTTACGGCTAATCGGGATAAATCTTTGTATATGCTGTTCAAGCGGTGTCTCATCAAAATTCTGATAGAATTGCCCACGTTTTGGATGTGGTTTTGCACAATTTCGCACCATGATTCCATCCAATGCAATCGCACGTTCTGTGTCACAACTTTCACAGATGATTCGTCCCTTCAACGCAGCAAGCATTTCTTTTCCTTTTTGTGTCTGGATGATGATATTGGTATATCCCCTGTCGTCATCCTTGATGGATGGCACCAGTTCGTTCACATGCCAGCAATCATAAATGGTCAAATCGCTGCAGCGCTCCAATGTCTTAAACGGACAGCTATAGCATATCGGACGCGAACTAATCTCCTTGAAGAAGCTCTTTAACATAAAATCAACTCTGGCACTTCCGTAGTATTCTTTTCCATTCTCGAACTCCAGCTTCATGGTGCCACTGTGATATCCATATGTTTTATTGCGGAAATTCACCTTTTTTAGCGGACTGCCATATGCCTTTGTCTGATATTGTATATATTTGTCCCAAAGCTTTGGAGAAGGCACACCATGACAGACCAAATCAATCAAAAACAGATTGTCATAATCCTTCATCAAATAGCTACGAAGACCACTGACCTGACAGGTTGTACCAATAAAACAAACAAAACGTCCTTCGTTTAACAAACTGCGAATCTGTGGAAATAATCCACGCAAATCACTCTGTACATACTTCGATCCTCTGACTCTTTCATACTGTTTTTTTGTCATCGAATCATACAACATATGCTTGACATGGAAATCATCATCAAACGTCGCCGCACACAGGACACCTTTGTTCTCAAAAATCCACTCTGCAAGTGGAGTCAAAAATCCGCCCGAAGTACTATCCATGACAACATCCTGATTGCCTGCGCGCATCACCACAGAACTTCGTTCTCCCGGCTTGGGCTGCGCCGGATTTTCCACCGGACACACCTTGTTGCACAGACCACAGGATGTACATCTTTCCTTATCAACCTTGGGATACAGAAAGCCTTCCTCATCCTCTGTCATCTCTATACAGTTTTGCGGACAGATACTCGCACATGCTGTACATCCACAGCACATGGTTTTTTTCGTAATCTCTATCATATCATTCTACCTTTTTTCATCCAATACAAGTGGCTTCCATCGCCAAATACAATCGTTACTGTTCACACCCTGACCGGATTCTTATTATGAATATTGTATAATATATATTTAGATTCTCAATACAATCATATCCGATGTATTGAAACTAAGAAGTTCTAA
>JBJENA010000029.1:0-19059 GCA_051879955.1 Wujia sp. | reverse complement strand
CCTTTTCCGAAGTTCCAGAACCTGTTGGAAACAGGATGCCCAAAAATGAACGAACACAATATCCGCATCCAAAATCAAATTTATCTCATCCTCTTCTAATATAATGTCATCAAGAATCTTACCATTCCAGGAATCCTCCTTGTAATACCGGTCCCCCTCCGGTGTAAGATAGGTTCGGTTATTTGCTGTAATTTTGTTTTCTTCCACTCTGACAAAATCTGTGTGAATGCTTTTATCTGCAATGGATGCAAGGATTGTCTTTCCATATTCATCATCGCCGATGATTCCAAACAGGGAAACATCCATTTCATCAAATTCTGCTGCATGAACTGCAAAATTCAAGGCTTCCCCACCCGGCCGTATTTCTTCTGTTCCATCAAACACATCTGCACACAGGCAAGGCAATGCTACTAATTTTATTTTATCCATCCAAATATTCTCCTCTAACTACATTCACTGAATATTGCTGGCAATTCCAATTGAAACATAGCAATCCAGAATCGCTCTGAGATCTGTTCCTTCTGATGCTTTGTAATTCCGGATACCCTCAACCATATAGGATACTCTATCGTTCGAAATCTCAGTTTCTATATATCGATCCTTATAAAAATCATCAATGGACACTTCTCTGTCACGAAGTATTCCCTGACATTCTACGAGTCTACAGCCCGGGAAATTCACATTCCATATCTGATTGATTGAAAGCGGTTTGTCCAATAACTCTGTGATTATTTCTTTCAAATATCTATCTGTAACCTCATGAAGGTCACATGCATCTTCAGAGAATGCAATCGTGTGTATTTTTTGAAATGCAGCTTCAAAGGCGGCTCCTGCAGTAGCAGAATACTGTAAATCCGAAGCAACATTATATCCATAATTAATTCCCGAAAAAACATGGTCGGGCCTACCGGGTACGATATTCAATACACCAATTCTTACACAATCGGCCGGTGTACCGTCACAAGCATATGCATGTACTCCCTGCACAGGAAAATCGACTTTCCACGCCTCTATACTATGCCTTAATGTAACACTGTGAGACATGGCACTTCTCTGACTATCCGGTGCAACTACCCACACTTCACCAAACTCCACCGCAACCCTGGCAAGACGAACAATTCCATCTGATTCTATACCATCATCATTTGTAATCAATATCTTTCTCATTCGTATGATCCTCCATCTGAAAACGAATAAATCAATTGTCATTTATCATCAAAATATATTTCGGTCTGAGTTGTATCAAACAGGGAAAATCGCATCACATCCTCATGCGGATTCACCTTGGCTAGTCCAATTTCTGTAACTGTAGCCGTTAGCGGAACAAAGTGCTCCTGCATAACCCGCACAGCGCATTGCATCTGTTCTTTTGTCAATGTCTTCCCTAGCGTAATATGTGGAAACCATGACATAGGCTTATAATACTTGTATATATTGGTTTCCGGAATGTCATAAAATGCATCATGTACTATGTTTATGGAATCCTGCAAATACTGATTCAACACAGGCATCGCATATAAGACATACGGGAGCAACATGCCTACCGAACAAATCTCTATGTTTCCTTTATACAATCTTGTTTTTAGAAGCTCCATAGAAGGCATCAAGACATCCGTATTCCTAGCCTCAATCTGCGAGATTGTCATATGCGGTGGCACATGATGTTCCACCATGAAACAATTTCCCGATTCCTTTGCTATCATTTCAATATATCGGTTCAATATTCTATTTGTATTCTTATCAAAGTATGCTGAAATTAAATACATATTTCTCCTCAAGGCATATACAATTCCCAACTACTCCATCATCTTCAACAGCTCATCTGCCATCTGATTCGCTACCTGTCCCATTTTGCACCTTCCCATCGCACAAATTAAGCACCATACATTCTTCTGAATCAACAAATCCGTGCTTCTTGTATAACGGCCTGCCTGATTCTGTGGCATCCAGACTTATCTCTGTAACACCCTTTTTCCTCGCTTCCTCAATTAGTATATTTAACATTTCAGACGCTAATCCTTGTCTTCGATATTGTTTCCTTGTATATACATTCATTAAGTGCGCTCTTTTCCCTGTCGGATGTGAGAATGTCGGCATAACATCGATATAACAAAGCGATGCACAACCAACCACATCTCCATCCATAGCCAAGACTGTAGTCTGATTTGCACTCTCAAAATACTGCCTGCTCATCAAAACAAATTCCTGATCAAATATGTAATCCGAAGGAAGATGATTAACCTCCCGAAGCATCTCTAATCTGCTTTGCATAAGCAGCTCCATATCATCTTTTGTTGTTATTTTATAACGAATCATAATATCACCCTTTCGCTAAAATGATGTTATTTGAGCGGTACGCAGATGCAAATGGCTCTAACAAAACTCAGTATTGTATTTTGATTTTATCCAACCCATAAATCTTCATAAACCTTCTCTCATCTTCTGCATCTCTTATCAACATTACTTCCATAAAATGACCATCCTCATAATTCTTAAAACCTGCCATTTTTTCACCAGTACATACAGAAACTCGAATCACTGCATATTGTTTTTCAGGATCGTATGGTATTTTTTCTTTTAAGGTACGCTCATAATACGGAATATTGCTATTGTCCTGCCACATTTCAATACAAAACCAAACAAGAAACGCTACAAAAATTACTATGCCTATAACACAAATCCACCATAAAAAAACATGAAAAATCACCCAAATAATTCCTGGGATTACCACTGCAAATATCAGACCAAGTCCTATCCATTTCCCACCATAATCGATTGTATTAATCTTGGGGATTTTTTTGAAATTTAAACTCAATGTCTATAACCTCGTCCATCTAATTCACAGCATCAAACCACACTTTTGTTCTAACCAAACAAGCTTTACCTTCAGATTTCCTTTGCCATAAATAAAACATGCTCACAATCTGCAAAACCATTCTTTTTATAAAACGACGGAGCAGGTGCATATCTGTTTGTCGATAATGTAATTCCCGCCAGTTGGTGTTCCTTCACATAGAACTCAAGCTCTTTGAGCAAAGCAGTGCCCAATCCACTTCTCTGTCTGTCCGGGCGAACTACAGCCCACTTATTTCTTCAAGATTCTCTCCAACGACGGAATATCAAGCAGATTCACAGTCACAAATTTCCCCTTATAAAATACTGCCCAGTTGTTGAACACGCACGGCAGTTCCTTTGCTTTTTGCAGCGTGTCCACCTGAATCCACGACACCGGAATTTCCTTTTCCTCGCAATACTGCCTGATCATCTCGATTCTTTGATAGACGAACGGACACTGCTCGTCATAATAGATTGTCAGATTCTCATCCTTTATGCATTCTTCTTTTGCAGTCTGCGCAAACGTCGGCGTTGTTCCGTCAAAAGAGAGCGCCAAAAGTTCATATCCGTTCTCGGTCGTATCCACAGTCTCAAATCCAAATTTCTTTGCAAATGCCTGATCCGAAAGCCATGCTTTCTGCTTTGCAGCTCCAAGCATACAAACCCCGGATTTTCCTTTTTCCCTCGCATCCGCTATGCAATATTCCATCAAGGCACGACCATATCCACAGCCTTTCGGACTGCCTGAAACCCACAAACAATATATGTAATAATAGTTATCTCCAACTATAGGCACCCACGCCGTTTCAAGTGGTGCATACTCGATAAACACTGTTGCTTTCGCATCAAGCTTCCGGAACACATGTCCTTCCATCAGACGCTCAGCAAGCCACGCCCGCTTTGCCTCAACTCCGGGATGCTTTACCTTGCTGCGTATAATGCAGCACAGATGCTCCGTGGCAATATTGTCAGGTGTTAAATTTATAAATTGCCCACTCACTTGTCTCGACCTCCTGTCTTTCGGAAACGTGAATCTCTTCTAGCACCTATTTCCCCACGGTACCTGTTTATCCAGCCAACCGTGTTCCTTCCAATAAACCGTCTCCAATGATATACAATTCTTATCGCCTTTTCTTTGTGCAGCCATCATATGAAACATAAAACGGATATATACAGACGGTTTCCCCGGTTTTGCATTTTTTACCTTTCCTGCAAGTCGGTTGATATCCTTTTGTATCTTTGCTTTTTTCTTTTGCGAAACCTCTGACCATTTGCTTGCCTGTACTGCCAAACCATAGGTTTTTATGTATGGGACACCCCAATACGCAAGCGACCGCTTTACCGGCTTGATCGCCTGCCCTGCGCCCACACCGGCTGTAGTGGAAATCACAACTGCTTTTTTCGAAAACATATGGGCTCTCGGTCTGTGAGGAATCCAGTATTGATAAAACAAGTCCAAAAATGCTTTCATCGGAGCAGAAGGAGCCATGCAATAATTCGGAGTTGTAAATATCAAAATGTCTGCTGCTTCCATCGCATCAGCAATTTTCTTTTTCTCCTCATAAAATGGACACTTCTGCTCGTCCTCCAAACAGGTATAGCAACCCAAGCAAAAATGATTCAAATCTCTCGGCAAGAAGAATTCCGTAATGTCTTTTTCCTCTGTCAATTTGTCTGCAAGAAGCCTTCCTATATGGTATGTGGAACCCTTATGATTCTGACCATTGATCATAACAATCTTCATAACACATTCTCCTCTATCTAAAAAACCAGCCACTCTTTCGCCTTCTCAAAGTCTTCGAAGAATTCAATCATGCAATTCGCCCTGCCGGACAAAGCATGTTTTAAATATCTCTTTACTTTTTTCTCCGCCCCGATAAATGCAATCTTCCTATATTGCTTTTTTCCTTCACATAATATACGTACGATTTCTTCCAAAACAGATTGTTCTATCACTGTCTCATCAAGCACAAATCCAATCAAACCGGGTTTGGACGGTAACGAAAAAATCTTGGCATCCTGCTTTAGTTTCTGTAACACAAGCTCCGTATATTGATACATTCCATCCAAATGCTCAAACCATATTTCTCCGCCACCAAACGGCAAAACAAACGATTTTTTCTTTACTCCCGGTAATTTCTCCGGGTTCGAAATGGATTTATGTAAAGCCATTTTCCTAAGCCCTCTCTTTTGTCTCATTTTTCTGTTTTAGTATTGCATTTAACTTATCCGTTTCCTTCTTTTCAAGCATATAAGAGATTCCATATGTCGCGATATCGAAGACCGTAACCGAAATTGCAATCGCCACATAACCGACTGTGCCAAGCTTATCCCCTGCCAGATAACGTCCCATACACAAAATTGCAATTTCCAAAACAATCCATTCAATCACTCGCTGCGCAATGATCTGTTTTACCGTCAAATCCTCTTTAAAATATGTAACTATACATGGCAGCATACATATAATACCGATAATTGCCGGCAGGAAAAAAAACGAATATGTTATCTTCTCATCCTTCAAAAATATACTTCCGATTATTGCAATCGAAAGCGCGGTTTCTGCCTGAATCAGCAGATAATCTGACAACATCTGTTTCCATATATCACTTTGTTTCATTTACTGTCCTCCAAACTTTGTATTTTGTTCTAAAAAAGGATTTTCCCTACTCTGCAACTTATCTTAAACATTTCAAATTCAAAATACAATCGATTCCCGATAAGTTGCAATCCATATCCGATATGTTGCAAAAAACATCCCTTGTTACATACACTACAGCATATCCTATGCTTCCATAGCATGAATTCGTTTGGTTACTTCTTTCGCATACTGTCTTGATATCAAAATATCCTCTCCATTTTTCATGGTTGCATATAGTCTGCCATTTAGTGCAGGACGAACAGATTGAATATGCCGAATATTCACCACAAAAGACTTCGCACCTCGCACCATCCTGTCATCCCCCAGGGATTCTTCAATTTGATACAAACGCATCTTAATCTCATACACTTTATCCTTTGTATATGCAAATACCAATTCACCCACTGCTTCAAAATAAAAAATATCAGCAACCGGTATCTGAAACATCTCTTTTCTTTCTCCATATCCGGTAATGTGCTTCCCCTGCCCTAAGATATAATCCTGTATATCTGCAAACTGTTTGGTCCACTCTGTATACTGCAGAATTACCGCTTCATCTTTTTTATCTTCCATCTTACGTTTCAATAATTTCATCTTTTTTCCTCCGGTATCTATGTGAAATATGATACGTCCTCCATTGTATTTTATCAACTATTTTTATAAACATATCCTGGTTTCAAGAGGTTCCTGTGGATATTCAATTGCATTTTTTGACGTAGGATGATATATTAAATCGTGAATGTTAAAAAAGAAAGGAAGTAATGACTATGAAATTCAAAAAATTTATGGCACTTACATTGTCTACCATTATGGCAATGATGGCACTGACAGCATGTGGAAGCAAGGATTCTGACAACAGCTCAGACAAGAAAACAGCCAAGGTCATCGAAATCGAACTTACAGATGAGAAGTATGCATTTGGTGTGGATAAGACACAGCCTGAGCTTCTCGAACAGGTTAACACATTTATTGCAGATATGAAGGCCGATGGCAGCTTTGATGAAATCTGCAATCACTACTTCGGTGATGGTACTCCGGTAGCTGTAAAATCTTCTGCTTACGACGAAAGCAAGGATCAGCTTGTAGTTGCAACAAACGCTGCTTTTGAGCCTTTCGAATATACAAAGGGCGAGGATTACTACGGAATCGATATGGAAATTGCGCAGGCTTTAGCAAAGAAATTGAACAAAGAGCTTGTAATCCAGAACATGGATTTTGATGCTGTATGTCTTTCCGTTGGTCAGCAAAAATGTGATATCGCCATGGCTGGTCTTACTATCAAGCCAGACCGTGAGGAATATGTAAACTTCTCTGATTCCTACTACAGTGCATCACAGAAGATTATTGTTCCTTCTTCAAACACAGAATTTGATGCTTGCAAAACTGCTGCTGACGTAGAAGCAATTTTAAAGGAAAAAGGTTCTGACGTAAAAGTTGGTGTTCAAACCGGTACAACCGGACAGTTCTACTGTGAAGGTGATGCAGATTGGGGATTTGAAGGCTTCAAGATGGAGGCAGTTGGTTACAAGAACGGTTCCCTTGCCGTACAGGATTTGTTGAACGGAAACATTAATTATGTAGTGATTGATTCCGCTCCTGCTGCAAGTATTACAACTGCAATCAATGCAATGCAATAATTACGGAAGCGAAAGGATATTTCATGGGAGATATAGCAAATAAGATTCAAAAATTCATAGAAATATTCATTGACAGCCGTGGATATGTAAAGGTATTGGAAGGCTTAAAAAACACGCTAACAATTGCAGTTGTTGGTTTGTTGATTGGTATTGTAATTGGTACATTGATTGCAACCGTGCGTGTCATTCCAAAATACAAGCGTCTTCCACGTGTGCTGGATGCCATCTGTCGCTTTTATGTCGCACTGTTTCGAGGTACCCCTATGGTTGTGCAATTACTTGTATTCTACTATGTTATGTTACCTTTGATGAATGCACATATGACAGGTGTTCAGGTATCCATCTTAGTATTTGGATTAAACAGTGGTGCATACATCTCAGAGATGATGCGAAGCGGTATTCTGTCCGTAGACCCCGGTCAGATGGAAGGCGGACGTGCCATGGGCTTAAGTTTTGCAACGACGATGCGAATGATTGTCATCCCTCAGGCGGTAAAGAATATTCTCCCTACCCTTGGCAATGAATTTATTTCTTTGATAAAGGAAACATCGGTTGTAAGCTTTGTTGGTGCAACTGATTTGTATGTTGCATTCAACTACATAGGAAGCAATAGTTATGAATTTATGATTCCATATCTGGTTATGGCATTGATTTACATCGTACTTGTGCTTATTATCAGCCTTGGTATCAAATTGATGGAAAGGAGCCTGAGAAAGAGTGATAGACGTCATTAATCTGGAAAAACACTTTGGTGACAACGAAGTGCTAAGAGGCATCAATGTCACAATCGAAAAAGGCGATATAATGGTTGTTATCGGTCCTTCAGGTTCCGGTAAAAGTACATTTTTACGCTGTTTGAACTGTATGGAAGATCCTACCGGTGGACAGATTATCTTCAATGGTGTAGATATCGCTGACCCAAAGGTTGATATCAACATCCATCGTCGACACATGGGAATGGTTTTCCAGCATTTTAATCTTTACAACAACAAAACTGTTATTCAAAACATCATGCTTGCGCCTGTACATGTCGCATGTTCAGACTTGAAAAAAGCAAAGAGACACAATCGTTTCCTTCCTATTACCAATCTGTTCCGTAAGGAAAAGCAAACGGCTCTTCCTATCACTACAACAAAAGCACAGATTGTTGCGGAAGCAAAACAAAAAGCCGAGGAGCTGCTTGAGCGTATCGGACTGTCCGACAAAGCAGATGTATATCCTTCTACCCTTTCAGGTGGTCAAAAACAGCGAGTTGCCATCGTGCGTGCTCTCGCCATGAATCCGGATGTCATCCTGTTTGATGAACCAACATCTGCACTCGACCCTGAAATGGTTGGTGAGGTATTGGATCTTATGAAAGCGCTCGCCAAAGAAGGCATGACCATGATTATCGTTACCCATGAGATGGGATTTGCTCGTGAAGTTGCAAATAAAGTCCTTTTTATCGACGAGGGACAAATTCTCGAGACCGGTACACCGGAAGAATTCTTCGGGAACCCGAAACATCCTCGTTTAAAGGATTTCTTATCAAAAGTTTTATAATAAAAATGCCGGATATATAATCATATCCGGCATTTTCTATGTATTCTTTTCAACTTTAAAAATCCATCTTTACATCCTGTCTCTTCGCTTCTTCTGCTTCAAAGAATTCCTTTGCTACAGCGTGCATATTGTTCGCTACGATACTGTTTGGAAAAATAATAATCATCTTATTGTACGCATTCACATTTGCATTATACAGACGTCTTGCCGCCTGCAAATGTTCTTCTACGTCAACAATCGCTTTCTGAAGTTCTACAAAGGTTGTATTTGAACGAAGCTCCGGATAATTCTCTGCCAAAACATGAATGTCTCTTGTAAGAAGATCCATCGCATGGTTCGCATCATTTTTCTCTGCCATTGTCATCCCGCTTCGAAGCTTTACAATCTCTGTCAGTACAGATTTCTCATGCTGCTGATATCCCTTAACCGTATCCAACATCTTCGTCAATACATCATAGCGCTTGGTCAGCGCTACATCGATTCCGGATTCTCCCTCCTGAACCTTTAAATCTGCAACCTTGATACTATTGGCAACTGCTATGTACCATATCACAAGAACAACCACTACAACAATCAATCCAATTACCATATCTTCCTCCTATTATTCGTAAAACATGACACAATCCGTGCCGACTTCTCCTAAACGTATCTTATACCATTTGCAAGGTCTTGACAATATCCAGAATCACATTCGTATCCTGTCTAATCTTATTTTTTTCTTCCACATAGACAATCGGCTTGTTGATATTACCATTGAATGCATCTCCACTCATATTAATCGCTACATGAAGCTTCCTACCAACAAATCGCATCGCTACGTTGCCATAGGTTCGCTGCAATCGTTCGATACATTCCATCATCTGTGGCGTCAGCACATAAAACGCATCATGCGGATATATCGATTTCGTCTTGAATGTCTTATTGAACTCCTGACTCTCCATATCTACCTTCTCGTGCCGCATTCCATTGCAATTGCCCGGATACATAAAACTCTTGGAAAAAATCACAACAGAGCCATCCAGAGTTTTGTCTAAATCAAAAGAGAACATTCTTCCTTTAAAATAGATATATGTATGCGTCTGCTTTCCGGATCTCACCACATGCTTGACTACGACGTCTGATTGTTCAAAGGTAACCCCCTGATAACTTCCCTTGATGTAATCTTCCGACGAAAACCGATTTCCATGCTGTGTCAATCCGAAACGTTCCACTGCCGGCTCTGAAAATCCCATATTCCAATCGCAGGTAACGTTCTCAAACACCTCTTCCAGAATACTTCTTGCGAAGGTTTCCTTGTAAACATACTGGAATTGCTTGTTCAGGCTGTTCATCTTGCTCACAACCGGAAAACACAATACCGCAAGGATAAATGGAACAAAAAATGTATTTGGAAAACGGACAACCGCCATTCCACTGAGTAAAAGACAAACCGTTATCACTGCAAGATATGACATGTTCATCCTATAGTTCTTGCGGATTTCTTCCATATTCTTTGTTGCCTGTCTTGTATCCATACATTGCTCCTCTTTCCATAAATTTATCGTCCGGAATCTATTCCCAGCTTCCGATAAAATATTGCCTTATCTTCATACATCCGTTTTTCCGCTTCCGTTAACAACACATCAATATCCACTTCCGCGATTTCGTTCCACACTGAGCCCATTGCCAAATTAACATCATGATCCATGGAAACTTGCCGAAGTATCGTCATCTTTTCATCCATCTGCGCCTTTGTGATTCCCGGGCACAAGGCAAGCAGTTCATCACCACCAATTCGAAACAATCCATAATCTCCAAATACCTGTTGTAAACTTCCACTTGCTCGAAGTATCAGCGCGTCTCCAGCCTTATGTCCCTGTGTATCATTCACACGCTTTAATCCGGTAATATCACAATAAACAACACCCATGCTTTTCTCATGGTCACATTGCTTCATATAATAATCCATCGCAAAACGATTTCCAAGCTGCGTCAGCTGGTCATGAAAACTCATCTGTTCCAGCTGCCGCTTTAGTTTTCTTCTGCGCAGACAGGAGACAATAAAATGTCCGACTATCTGCAAAAGGTTCTGTGTATATTCAAAGGATTCGCCATGTGGGTTGTCAACACCATAAAACCCAAAATTATCCGTATCATCGTACAACGGCACCACAACCAGAGAATGAATATCCTGTCGTTTGAGATTCTCATATTGCAACGGGTCCGTTTCCCGGATATCCTCCAAATCCTCTATCACAATGCTTTTATTCTCTCTGAAATTCCGATACCAGTTCGCACAGACATCTGCCGGCAGATTCTGCAAATTATCAATTTCCGGTGTCACTCCATTGGCAACCCATTCATAGGTATTATCATCTCCACCTTGTTCATTTTTTTCAAAAACATATGTACGTTCGCCCTCCAACGCCTTACCAAGATACTCCAGAATAATATCAATCGCCTTATCCGGAGATTCCGCACGCAGAGCAAGCCGCATAGCTTCATTTGCAAGTGCTTCCTGATTCTGCTGTTGCATCAGCATATGGAATTTTTTTTCATGAGCGGTATTATCGATTGCAATTTCCAGACGAAGCCTTCTGCCTTCATCGATTATCAAGGTATCCTTTAAGACATAGTATCTTTTCACAATCGGATTATAATAATTCCACTCCCGAAACGTTCCCTCTTCCAATTCATGATTGTTACATATCGCACATGGAACAGTTCCCGACTGCAGAAGCTCGTAGCATTTCTTTCCTTTCAAATCCTCCAGCGAATCCAGATTATAGATTGCTAAAGTTTTCTTATTCATGTATATCAGTTCGTGACTATCAATATCCGCAACATAAACAACCTCATTAAGATTGTCAAAGAACTCCCAAATTTTTCCCATAATTGATTCAGCCTTTCTTATCTTCCAGTCTGCGTTTCTATAATATTACTATACAACACAAACAGCACCAAAACAGCAACAAAATTCTATTTTTTTCGCAAAAAAACAACCAAACTTTTTTCAAAAAATTTGGTTGTTTTTAACAAAGTCTATGCATTTTTTCTTGCTTTTTCAGACAATGCCATCCATTCAAGATATTCCAGACACACAAATACAACGGCAAGTATACTTGGAATCCACACTGTAATATCTAACAGACTTCCACCATCATGGTCCGGATCACAAATACGAACCAGGACCGCCATACATTGACTGCAAAAAACAGGCAGTGCCAATACTCTGCACATCACAATGAGCTTTGCCTTTCGAAGCATTGATAAAGGAACCGGTGTATGGGTATATTTTGTAAAGATATTCTGTCTGATTCCATATTCTTTGACGGTTGACAGGTATAAAACTGCAATTTTGTAAATCACTCCAATTCCCATTGATATCGTAAAAATCATAATCATATCCTCTTTTTCATATCGAAAGCCAAACATCATTGACATAACAACAGAAAAAATCAAACCCAGGTATATCAGGACATAGGTTCCCTTTGTTTCCTTGTGCATGCGATTCTTATATTCTGTATATTCATATCGAGCAAGTTTCTTCCAATTTCCATCCTTCCCCATCCGGTTATACCTCCTATTTTCCAAGTTTCATCTGATAAGTTCCATGTTCCACTTGTATTCTGTAATCCGCTATCATAGACAAATCCTCATTCAAATGTGTGGATATCAGGATTGTGGTTTCGTAGTCTGCAACAAACTGCTGCAAAATACGCAGAAAATCATCGCGAAACACCGGATCCAGATTGGCTGTCGGTTCATCCAGATACAGGACCTTCGGCCGATAAGCTGCTGCAAATGCAAGCTGGTACTTCACATATTCTCCTGTAGAAAAGGAACCTATGGACTTGACGGTCGAAAGCTTCATATTCTCTAATTGCTTTCGATATTCCTCCCCATCCCAGCTTGGATAAAACCCGGCGTATAGTCTTTCATTGTAAGCTGCATCCTCCACCATGAAAAACCGCTTTGTATCTGATACAAAACCAACACGCTGCAGCATTTCGACGCGACGGTCTATCACATCCAGACCATCTACCAAAATACGCCCCTTCATCTTCGGAAATTCTCCCAAAAGCATACGTAAAAACACACTTTTACCTGCACCGTTTGCACCCTGAATACCCACGATGTAGCCTTGCGGAATCTCAAGTTCAATCGGTGAAACACAAAACTCGCCCAATGTCAAAGCAGCCTTTTCCACCCGGATAATTGTATTATCCATAGTTCTCCTCCTCATATAAAACCTGTACCAATTCAAGGATTTCGTCCAATGACAATCCACATTGTTTACATTCTGCAATCAAATCCAAAAAACGTGCTTCCAGGTTCATCCTCTGTTTCTCCCGCAAATGGTCATTGTTCTGTTTACATACATAGAAGCCTCGACCCGGTACAGAAGTGATAACACCCTCTTTTTCGAGCTCCTCATATGCACGTTTTGTCGTGATTACACTGACAGCAAGATCCTTTGCCAGCATACGAATCGATGGCAAACCTTCCCCCGGCGACAGCTGTCCATTGATAACAGCATCCCTGATTTGTTTGACAATTTGCTCGTAGATTGGCATATTCAAGGTTGTTGATATCATTATGTTTATATTCATGACTCCTCCAATCTGCTTCCTTCATAATCTGCCAGATAACATACCATCGGATTATAATATCGAATTCTGCAAACCAGCACGATAGTGATTGATAATATAATGATGAAACCAATCAGCCACATATCAATACCGGGTTGAATACCTGCAAAAAACACACAGATAAATAAAATTGCGAATTGTATCGCAAACGCTGCCCCCATCTTACATTTTTCAATATAAGCGATACAGCAACCGCTATAAAGAAGAGAAAAAACAATGACTGCCTCAACCACACACAGTATGCTGTTTTCCCCATCCTTTTTTGCAAAACAATACAGGCCGATTGGCAAAATAACAATGAATAATGTTGCCAGATAAGTAAAACGAAATCTAGCAGCTATTCCTCTTCGTATCAGCTTTTCTCTATCTTCTCTGGAATATGGCGCTACATAAAAGAATTCCGGTAAGGAAAAACGCAGGTAAGTGCCAACCAAAGTAGGATGAAACACAATCCAATACACCCAATTCAAGGAAGTAAAATATCCACGGAGGCTCATAGGCTCCATACCTCTTATGCTCACAAGATACTCACCACTTATCAGCCATATAACTTGCATGACCGTCAAAACTATAATCAGTCTGATATCATAAATATTTTTCCGCAAAAGCTTCGGCACCTTGTTTTCCACCTTTCACATAATAATGCATAAACTCCCGTATATTGGGAACATGAACTTCGATAGAATCATCTATTTTATAGCGCTTGCTGTTTACAATCATGGCACTCGAGTTATATGTACCCTTTTCCTTGTAGACCACCGCTTCCTTAGCAATCAGATTCAATTTGTAGTCCTCTCCACTCACGATACGGAATCTGTCGCACAATTCTTCTTTTGTAGTACAAAACAGCAGCTTTCCTTCCTGCATGAACCCGATATAATCTGCAATCCGGTCCAAATCATCCGTGATATGTGAAGAAATCAGGATACTTCTCTCTCCAGCTGACACAATATCCGTACATATTTTGAGAAATATCTCACGCGTGTCGCGATCCCATCCTGCTGTCGGCTCATCAAACAGGAAAAGTTTTGCATCATGAGACAAGGCAAACGCAAGCTGCACCTTCATCTTCATTCCTTTGGATAGGTGCTTATATTTCTGCTCTCTATTGATATGAAACGTATCCAGGTAACTATTATATAAATCCATATCGAACACATCATAGAGTTCCCCATAATATATTCCAATCTGATGTGATGTCATCCCTTCCTGAAAGAATCCATTTTCACACAGAATTCCTAATTTCCCCTTTGCAAAGGCCTCATCCTGAACCAAATCATAACCATCAATGGTTACACTTCCATGAAAATTATATAAGCCCATCAACGAACGCAACAGGGTTGTCTTACCTGCACCATTCTCACCTATCAGTCCACAGATATATCCCTTCGGAAGATGGAAGGTTATATCCTTCAATTGAAAATACTTATTCGATACTGTCTTGTCCAGATGTTCAACATATAACATCGTTTGCCCTCCCATTTATCCAAAAAACAATAAAGGTGTATATACACCGTATATATTTATATATACAGTATATATACACCTATGTCAATCCTTTTTATACGAATTACAGCTCCCTTTTTTCAAACCACAGGCAGCCTGATACCAGATTCAAAATCATCAATACAACCGTAACAATGATGCAACTCATGTAATCTCGCGGATTTCCACCGACAAAAAGCTGTACTCCCGCAGTCAGATGTGTAGGCAGATAATCTGAAAGGCTTGAAGCAAGATTCATCAAGGTCATCACAAAATAACAACCTCCCACTCCCAACATCACACCTCCCATGGAGGATGCCATGGCAGAAAATAACATCATCCACGATAGAATCAGACATCCAAACAACCAATAGCAACCCGCTGCAAATCCTACGTGTTCAAAAACAGAATTGTCCCAATAAAAATCGTTATAAAAATATGTAATTCCAAAACAAATCCAATATCCTATCGTCCATAGGATAAAAAGGTTTATTCCCTTTATAAGAAGAATTTTCCATCTGGACATTCCCTTCGTCAGAACCGATATCAAAGTTCCTTTCTGTAACTCATTGGTCAGAATTCCTCCAAACAACATCAAGCTCACAAGAAGTGCCATTGGGATATTCTTGTAAAATTGCGTCCATGACATGGATGCATCCACAACCGTTATTTCGATTGATAAACCGGCTGACTCCTGAGAAGCTATTTGTTCCATCAAAAAAGGAGTCAGCTTTGTAATTGCAGGATTCATCAAGCCAAACAATACAAATACCGCACCAAAGATGGCAAGCTTACCTGTCCGGTAGTATTCCAGCCATTCCTTTTTAAAAAAAGCATATGTTGTACTCACTCTCCTACTACCTCCATAAACAGTTGTTCCAAAGTGTTTTCACATTTTTCTATTTTTTCAATTGCCATATGGTTCTCCAAAATCAACCTCATAATTTCATCCAAACAGGACTCGCCACAGATTTTAATTGTATATTCGTTGATATGCTGTATCCGGGCTTCGGGCATACATGTTCGCAGAAGGTGGATATCTTCTTTATTTTGTAAGGCGATCTCATACTCTTGCGTTGTACGCAATTTCCGGATGTCAGATATCGTTCCGGACAGAGCCAGTTTTCCATGATGTAAAAAAGCAATCTGATCACAGATTCTTTCAACATCTGATAAAATATGTGTCGAAAACATAATGGTTGTTTCTTCTTTCGAGGCAACCAGTATATCAAGCAATTCTTTTCTTCCCAACGGATCAAGTGCAGATGTAGGTTCATCGCAAATAAGAAGCTTTGGTCTTCCAATCAGAGCCTGTGCAATTCCAAGGCGCTGTTTCATTCCGCGCGAAAATCCTTTGATTTTCTTATTCTCGCCCTGTAATCCCACACGTTCAAGCAACTCCTGCGTCCGTTTTTGCGTCTCACTACGGGATAGTCCTGCCACCTCCCCACAGAATTTCAGATACTCAGCAGGTGTCATAAAAGAGTAAAAATCCGGCACATCCGGCAGGTAACCTATAAGTCGATTCGTCACCGTATTGCCGTAGACCACTGGTTTCCCATCTACCAGAATTTCCCCGGCATCCATTTTCAAAAGACCCAGAATCATCTTCATGGTGGTTGTCTTACCAGCACCATTTTGCCCGACAAATCCAAAGATACAATGCTCCGGTATCTCGAAGGAAAGTCCATCAATTACCTGTTTCGAACCAAAATGTTTACTTACATCTGTGACTTTTAACATCTCTTAGTCCTCTTTTCCCAGTGTAAAATACAGAATCGGCCCAATAAACTCCATACCGACAATCGCAACACACAGCCACAGGATACGATTTCCTCTTTTATAAGTATCATGCGTCATGATATGACGGATTGTCACAATCAATAACACAAGTTCCACAACAATGATTGGAATAATAATTGGTAAATATTCTTTGATATCCGGCATAATTAGAAATCCTCCTTCACTTTCTTCTTCAATCTCTCATATCTGCTTTCTCCTTGCAGAACCTGTAACAGTGGGTGTTCCAGCATCATGGCAATGTCTGATGTAATAAAGCTTTTGTCTCTCGGCAACAGACTCCCCAGCATTGATTGTTCCATCCATTCTCGCATACGTTCAAAGTATGTCGAAAAAGAAAATTGTTTCTCAGGATGGTTTACCAGGATCATACCGAGCTCCACAAACCGTTCGAGATAGGGGTAAGCCGCCTCGATTTCCCCATAGGAAGCAAGATTGATTGCAATTTGATAATTGCACTGAACCGCAAGATTCAAATTCACATCTTCTAAGTGATATGCCTGGTCAAGCAGCTTGAGCTTATCAATGGTATCCCTGCACCACTCCCTGTTTTCCATCAACACGGCAAGAAGCAATGTCGAAGCTGATACGATATTACTTATACTTGTGTACAAAACCGTCTGTGTATACTTTTCTGTGTTTTCAACATCCCCAAGACTGGCGTATGTCTGGATGAGTAATTGATTGTTTACCCCAGACATACGAAGCGGATTGACCTTTTCCCGCAACGCTTCAATTACATCCGTATATTTTTTTTGCAGATAATCAATCATCGTCCGCACAGCATAGGCATCTTCCACGACATTTGGTTCTTTGCAGTTGTCGCAAATATGCACACACCATGTCTGAACCTTTTGCAACACAGAATCCTGCATGTTTTCATCTCCTGCAAGCATATAATGATTGAGCATCAACACACACATATATAGTACAAAAGGAAAACAATTGTAATATGTCTTTACCTGTTTTGATACTTCGAGAAACGCTTTCTCAAAAGATTCATGCACGAACCCCTCGGCCAACCGATGATACAGTTTTCGTATCTGTTCATCCCCTAATTGTGGTTGATACCCAAGCAACTCATCGATGCTTACATCAAAGATGGTTGCCAAAATCGGTAGTATACTGATATCCGGCATGCACTGTTTATTTTCCCACTTGGAAACAGAAGCTTTCGTCACACCGACAAAAGCTGCGACATCGTCCTGCGTCAGCTTCTTTTCATGCCTTAACCGTATCAGGTTTTCAGAAAATCTGAAATCTTCCATGTATTTCCTCCTTTTCTCTAACACCATTATATTTAGTTAACCATTACGATACAAGCGAATCGTACGAAACTTCCAACCAGGAAGTTAACCACTGCGATACTAAAATCAAGCAGGCCGGCTTATCGCACAAAAAAACCGGATTGATATACTATCAATCCGGGTAATTCTTCAATAACAGATTCCGCATGGCTCATATCCCATATCTTCAGCCTCTTGCCTTGTCATCTGGGTCGCATTGTCAGGATTCATCTTACCGCAGTCGTTTATTCTGTGATATTTACTTCCTGTTTGTGAAATCCAAACCATAACTGCTTCTTCCTCTTGCGTCGTTGACTCCGTATCTGTATCTCGATGAATCGCGCTCGGATAATCCGCATCATAGGCTACCACAGATGGATCTTCACAGGAATCACCGGTCGCATAATCAATTCCGATACCGGGTTGTACATTATAACAATAAACATGAAAACAAATGCCCGCTCCTGCGTCTTCCACAGAATACCCTTCCATCCGTACTCCGCTTGCCACCAAATTATCACCTTCAAAAACCGGTGTCACGCGATACAATACGTGATTGTCATACAAGGATAAATAATCCGCGATTTGATTTTCAAATGGGAGCATACCGGCAACATTTAGGTATCTGGTTCCGGTTATGAGATTCTTCTCATTGGCATTCTCACCGGTAAGCTGATATCCAATGAGATGACAACGGTTATAAAGATAATTATCAGAGATAATTTCGCTATATTTGATGGTATGCCATCCGCTTGGCCGGATACTTCCAATCTCCCCTCGTGGCTGCGTCGGCTGAAGCTGTCTGCATACATTGGCATAGGCAACATCACATCTGCCCAATTCATCCAAATCACTGTATGTTTCAAATGCAGTAACATTCTGCTTTTCTTCGTCTGTAAAATACGGAATATTATTGTTGACTTCAACATATGCATATCCATTGTATACAGGGATATCTGTTATGATATCTTCTTGCATTTGTTCATCAGCAAGCGCATCTTTGACAGTATGCGTGTCCTCCGCAAACTCCGATGTAACCAACTCTTCCGTAGTCGTTGCTGTTTCTTTTGTATCCTGCTCCTCTATCGTCTCTGTAGTGGCCACTTCCTCAACCACCTCGGTTGTAGTTTCCGTCGACCAATCACTTGTATCGTCCTGAAACGCGATACCTGCAAGCAAAGCACAGATGACAACCACACCGGTCA
>JBJENA010000028.1:0-4733 GCA_051879955.1 Wujia sp. | reverse complement strand
ATCGAAAATACGAGGTCAAATCAATCCAGACTGGAATTTAGTTTTTCATTTGACCCCCGTAAAGTGAATCGTAAAGTGAATTTGTGAATCCGCAAACTGCATTCACGAGTCTCGTTCGGCTTCTATTATTTCTAGAACACAAACAGCATTCACAAGCCCCGCACTTCGTGCTCTATCGTCCTTTCAGGACTGGCTTGTTTCATGTGTTTGCGGTTCTTGCTTTGCAAGAAATTATTCCTAGATAATCAAACCCGCATTCACGAGTCTCGTTCGGCTTTGCCTCACTCAATCGCCTCTTCGAGGCTGGACTCGTTTCATGTGGGTTTGATTCCTGCTTCGCAGCACGTATAAACAAAAAAGGTGCTAATTCCAAGTAAACTTGGTTAGCACCTTTTTGTTCATACTATCTAGGAATAGTAATCTATTTTAGCACACTCCCTGGGCGAGCATAGCGTCTACAACTTTCTCGAAACCAGCGATGTTTGCACCAGCTACGTAATCGTCATTTCCGCCGATTGTCATGTTGTATCTCTTTGCTGCATCGGAAATGTTTGCGTAGATTGTCTCCATGATTCCCTTGAGCTTTCCGTCAACCTCCTCGAATGACCATGAAAGTCTCTCAGAGTTCTGGCTCATCTCAAGAGCAGATGTAGCAACACCACCAGCGTTAGCAGCCTTACCACCTACGAACAATACGCCGTTCTCCTGAAGATACTTTGTTGCATCCAATGTAGTAGGCATGTTCGCACCCTCTGTTACGGATACAACGCCATTTGCAACGAGCATCTTAGCGTCCTCAAGGTTGAGTTCGTTCTGAGTTGCACATGGAAGAGCCAAATCACACTTGATAGACCATACGCCATGATCGTTTGCATCCTTCTTTACATGGTACTCAGCAGATGGACGAGCAGCTGCATATGCATCCAAACGAGCACGTTTTACTTCCTTAACCTCTTTCAAAAGTTCAACATCAATTCCTTCCGGATCATAAATCCAACCGGTAGAATCTGAACAGGTTACACACTTAGCACCTAACTGATGAGCCTTCTCAATTGCGTAAATTGCAACATTACCAGCACCTGAAACAGTTGCAATCTTTCCTTCTAAGCTCTTGCCATGATCCTTCCACAAAGCGTTTGTCAAGTACATCAAACCATATCCTGTAGCCTGTGTACGTGCCAAAGAACCACCCCATGTAAGGCCCTTACCTGTAAGTACGCCTTCGAACATACCCTGAATTCTCTTGTACTGTCCGAACATGAAACCGATTTCTCTTGCTCCTGTTCCGATATCACCGGCAGGAACATCGATATCAGCACCGATATACTTTCCAAGCTCTGTCATATAACTCTGGCAAAATGCCATAATCTCTCTATCTGACTTGCCCTTTGGATCAAAGTCAGAACCACCCTTACCACCACCGATTGGAAGTGTTGTAAGAGAGTTCTTGAAAATCTGCTCGAATCCTAAGAACTTAATAATACTAAGGTTTACGGATGGGTGCAGTCTCAAACCACCCTTGTAAGGTCCGATTGCGTTGTTGAACTGTACACGGAAACCTCTGTTTACCTGTACCTGTCCCTTATCGTCTACCCAAGGAACGCGGAACATAATCTGACGATCCGGCTCTGTAATTCTCTCAAGAATTGCGTTCTTCTTGTATAAGTCTTCGTTTGCGTCGATACATGGTCTCAAAGACTCAAGTACCTCTGTGACCGCCTGCAAAAACTCAGGCTGATCAGCATTTTTTTTGCGTACTACCTCAAGTACCTCATCTACGTATGACATTGTTTTTTCCCCCTAGGAAATAGTATTTCGTGTCAAACAACACGATAGGCACATTATAATACCAAAAAAAATGTTTGTAAAGAAAAACTTCAGATTCCTTTGATATTTTTTCTTTTACTTGAAAATCCTTTGTTGATATCACTCTGTGCCTATTTTTGATTTGTTATTTATTTTTTGTTGTACTTTTTTTGGAAGGAGTCTTTTTGGTTACCGGAGTTTCCTCTGCAATTTCAGGCATCTCCACCTCTCCTGCACTTGCATGGCTGGCAAAATCTCTCCCATCCACCTTCCAATAACGGCATCTGTGCTTTACACAGGTCGAGAATACAATCTGTGTCTTGGTCTTACCAAATTTCTGTAACTCGCCAATAAACTGGTCAAGATCGGCAGTCGTCGGGAATCGAACCTCGATTAACATTGAATAATCTCCGGTTACACAGTTACACTCCACAACATTTAACACATCATTGATATATGTGATAAATTCTTCTTTCTGATCCGGCGTTACCTCCAGATTGATAAATGCCTTGATATAGTGCCCCATCGCTTCCGGATTCAACCTTGTTGTAAATCCTTCCAGTACACCTTCCTGCAGCATACGGTCAATACGTGCACCAACCGCTGTCGGCGAAAGAAATACCTGTTCTGCGATATCCTTTAGGGATGCACGCGCATTCGCCTGCAAAATATCCAGAATCAGACCATCAATCTTATCCAGTCGATAATACACAAGTTCCCGTTTTTCCATGTTGTTCCTCCTAATATGACCAGCGAATTATTCTAACGCTTCTCCGTTTGTCTGAATTACCTTCTGATACCAGTAGAACGAATCCTTCTTATAACGATTGAGGGTTCCGCTGTTTTCGTCTTCTTCACGGTCTACATACACAAAGCCATAACGTTTCTGGTATCCATTGAGCCAGCTGAGCAAGTCTGTGTATGACCATGTACAATATGCCAGCACACGACAGCCATCATCACAAGCCTTCTTCAACTCCTCAATATGTGCACGCAAGTAATCAATGCGATATGGGTCATGCACCTTTCCATCCTCGAGCTTATCAAATGCACCGAGACCATTTTCAGAAATAATGATTGGAAGGTCGTAACGCGATGTAATCTCACGACATGCCATACGAATTCCCATAGGGTCAATCGTCCAATCCCAATCCGTGGTCTGCAAGTATGGGTTTGCCGGATTCTTATAAAGCCCGGGAACACCCTGTACCTTTGCAGTACCCTTCTTACCTGTTGTATTCATCTCATGACTTGCACCTACACCATCAATCGGATTGTATTCCACAACACCTGTCTGATAGTAGTTTACACCCATGAAATCAATCTTAGACGCTGCTTCCTTGAGGATTTGCGCATCCCCATCTGCAAATTCCGGTGCCACACCTTTGCTTTCGAGATACGTCCATGCTGCACGCGGATATCTACCATATGCGTACACATCCATCCAGTAGTAGTTTCTCAAATCATCAAAGTCAGCCTTTGCCATTGCATTTTCCGGATGGCAATCAAATGCATAGCTTGGTCCATAAGCAAAAGAGCTTCCTACCATTGCATCCGGGTAAAGCTTCTTAAGCGCAAGCACACTCTTTGCATGTGCCATAAATGCATGATGATTTACCTGATAGAAAAGCTTTTCTTCATCTATCTTTCCTGGTGGATGCATTCCGCTTAACCAGCCAAGGCTTGTAAAAACATTTTGCTCGTTCATGATAATCCAATGCTTAACGCGGTCACCATAACGTTCAAATAATATCGTTGCATAGCGGACAAAATCATCTACAATCTGACGATTTTCCCAACCATGATACTGATCCTCAAGTGCCTGTGGCATATCCCAGTGATATACCGTCACCATTGGGACGATGTTATACTTGAGCAATTCATTAATGAGATTGTCATAGAATTCCAGACCCTTCTCATTCACTTCTCCATTTCCATCCGGAATAATACGTGTCCATGCAATGGAAAAACGATAAGTCTTCAGACCAAGCTCTGCCATCAGAGCAACGTCTTCCTTGTATCGATTGTAATGATCTACTGCCTTATCACCTGTGGTAGCCTGAAAGGTCTTTCCCGGAATGCGAACGAACGTATCCCAGTTCGATACACCTTTTCCATCTGTATCCCAGGCACCTTCTACCTGATATGCAGCAGAAGCACTTCCCCACAGGAAATCCTGTGGAAAACCTTTTGATGTTTCAAAATACATATAAGTCCTCCTTTGATGTTTATTTTTCTCCTGTCGGAGGTTGTTTATGATAATGTCATATCTCCATCATGTACCCAGCCAAGCTTACGTACAACCAGATTAATCAACGGACACAAAACTGCAGGAAGCACAAAACAAATCAAAATCAAGCCCGTCCAGTCCCATGCAGTAATCGCAGCCTTCGTTCCGGCTGCAATGTCATTTACCCATCCGGTATATACTCCGATCTGTCCAACCAATCCACAAGTTCCCATACCGGAAGATACCGCCGTACCATTCATCTCAAGTTCAAACACGCAGGTTGCAAGCGGGCCGGTAATTGCTGATGTTACAATCGGTGCAATCCAGATACATGGATTTTTTACAATATTTCCCATCTGAAGCATAGAGGTTCCGATTCCCTGTGAAACCAGACCTCCCCACTTATTTTCCTTAAAGGACATCACTGCAAATCCCACCATCTGCGCACAACAGCCTGCTACTGCCGCGCCTCCTGCAAGACCGGTCAATCCCAAAGCTGCACAGATTGCTGCAGATGAAATCGGAAGTGTCAAAGCAACACCCACAACGACAGATACTAAAATTCCCATCAAGAACGGCTGAAGGCTTGTAGCCCACATAATCAGCTTGCCAAGGGACATTGCTGCCTTTCCAAGTCCTGGTGCCCACCAATAAGCAAGTGCGACACCAACACCGATTGTGACAATTGGTGTCACCA